>JAHDCB010000099.1 GCA_020630035.1 Gammaproteobacteria bacterium | reverse complement strand
ACGCCAAGTTACGAGAACCCACAGTGGCGATTCCTCCAAGGCCGAGGTGAGTTGTTTGTAAATTCTACAGATGGCCCAGCCTTCAATATATTTGAAGCCGCAGAGTTTCCAGACAAAGATTTTCCACTTTATATCCACGGCACCTGTTACTCAAAGAAAGATATAATAATATCCTTGACTAAAGTCATGTATTACAAGTCACATGATGAGATGCGTGTCGATAATAAACGGTGGAAACGGTTATTAAAACTTTGTGTGGAATATGGGTATAACATAGAAGACCCGCGTTTTGATGCGGCCACAATAGGCTAACAAAGTGCTGCACTGAACTAAGGAGGAGTCAGCACTACCTAAGTTCGGTCTCCATTTAATTTAACATAATATACATTATGCGTCTTTTGTGAGTGGGTGAAATCCGATAAAAGCCATTGTAAACAACGGTTTATCCTTGGCACCACTCAGCAGGATCCACCGGCCGGCCCTGGTGCCGGATCGCAAAATACAGGCCTGGATTCTGTCGGCCGCCAGTCTTACCAGCCTGAGCAATTGGTTCATTTACCAAGACCTGATCGCCAACGCGCTTCAACAGGTGCTGGTTATGCCCATACAATGACAAATAGCCTTCACCATGATCGACAATCAGCAACAGACCAAAACCACGTAGCCAATCCGCAAAAACGACCTGGCCCGCATAGCTGGCGCGTACTGCCTGGCCAGCCGTCGCCTGCATCAGGACGCCATCCCAGCGTAATGAACCAATCTTACGCGAACCGAACCGATGCAATATACGCCCCTGAGTTGGCCATTTCAGTTGGCCACGTTTATGAGAAAATGGCTCAATCTGTTGCTGCGCAGCTCGGTTTGCCAGCACTTGTTGCAGCTGGTCCAGTAAGGTTTGTAATTGTTTCGCGTCTGCCTGCAGGTGTTGTAATTTAGTACCCTGTTGTTGTAATTGCTGATCTAGCTGTGCTAATACCTGTCGTCGTCGCTGTTGGGCAATCTGCAGATTCTGTCGGGTAGATTGTTGTTGTCCCTGTAAGGCCAGTAGTTGCTCTTGCTGCTGCACAATGTCACGTTGTGTTTGGGTGAGTTGTTGTAATGTTCGTTCAGCTGTCTGCATACCTGTGATACGCGCACGATTCAGATAATCATAATAATTCAGCATCCGGCTGAATATTTGCGTATCCTGCTGGCTCAGCAATAGCTTTACTTGTTGCTGTCGCCCCATCTGATAAGCTGCACGAATTTGTTTTATCAGTGCATGGCGTTCCCGTTGTAAGGCAACCTGTTGTTGTTGCGCCTGCATCTGCAGTTGTATCAAGCGTTGTTGTTGTTCGTTATAACGCTCTGTGATGTCATGCCATTCCCGTTGTAATTGGCTCATCAGTACCTCACTTTGTTGCAGGTTCTGACTGACCTGGTCGCGCTTATTCTGGGTCGTCTGTATCCGTGCCTGAATCTGTGATATCGCCTGGCGCAGGCCCGCGAGACGCTGTGCTGTTTCTGCCGAACGATTTTGTTCATTTGCAGCCATTACACATAATGGCAGCCATAATAATAGCGCGATTATTCTTTTATGCCGTCTTTTCCACATTGAGGTCATTTTCAATTAGCTGAGTGACAATAATTTTGAGCCATTTTTTGTGCTGACAAGGCGCAGCGAGGCGTAATAGTAGTGCGCGATGCTATTGCGATGAGTTGTAACACAACCAGTGCGGAAAATAGCCAGAATCAAGCCATCAGGCTAATTGAGAACGATCTTTAATAACCCGCATATTCTGTTGCTGATGCGTCATATCCGAAATCCTTATCAGGAGCGATACCTGTTATCCCGCCGCTTGTTGGTGGCTACTATCGGCATTATGCTGATACTTGCCTTGTTAGTTGGCCGGCTGGTGCAATTACAGATTATTGATCACACTCATTTTACGACCTTATCTAAAGATAACCGGGTCCGGTTAGAGCCGTTACCGCCGACTCGCGGTTTAATCTATGACCGTAATGGCGTGTTGTTAGCTCGCAACAAGCCGGCTTATAGTTTGGAAATGATACCGGAACAAGTGCCCGATATCGAAGCTACCTGGCACAGATTAAGCCAACTGATTGCTATCAGTGCCCAGGATCGGGTGCGGTTTGAGCAGATACGGCAACGCCGCCGTCGATTTGAGCGTATTCCTGTTCGCATGAATCTGACGCCGGATGAAGCAGCACGTTTTGCGGTGGTAAAACATCAGTTTCCGGGGCTGGACATTCAGGCTCGTTTGCTGCGCCATTATCCATATCCGGCAGCAACCGCTCATCTGCTGGGTTATGTGGGTCGGATCAGTCAGCAGGATCTGGACCAGATGGAGACTTCATCTCACTATGCCGGTACCACACATATCGGCAAGATTGGCCTGGAGAAGACTTATGAAGCACACTTGCATGGCACTGTCGGCACGCGCCAGGTCGAGGCCAATGCTGTAGGGCGTGTCATCCGGGTATTACAGCAACAAGCTCCGGTACCAGGTCAGGATCTGCATCTGTATCTCGACAGCCGCCTGCAACAGGCCACGCTGGCCGCCTTTGGCCAATATCGTGGTGCTGCGGTCGCACTTGACCCAAAGACCGGAGGTATTTTGGCAATGGTGAGTAAGCCAACGTATGATCCGAATCTGTTTGTACAGGGGATCAGTCATGCTGACTATCAGGTGTTGCGCGATAACCCGGATCAGCCGCTATATGATCGGGCCTTGCGTGGGCAATATCCGCCGGGTTCCACTATTAAGCCCTTCATGGGGCTGGGTGCCCTGGAACATGGCCATGTTGACCCACAGCATTCTGTCTTGTGTCCGGGTTATTTTCAGTTACCGAACCAGACGCACAAATATCGTGACTGGAAAAAGTCCGGTCATGGTGCGGTCAATCTGGATGCAGCGATCACCCAATCCTGCGATGTTTATTTTTATCAACTAGCCTATGATATGGGAGTCGATGCCCTCAGTACTTCTCTCAGCCTGTTTGGTTTTGGTGAACGTACGGGTATCGATCTGTTGGGTGAAGCCCGTGGCATTCTGCCGTCTCGTGCCTGGAAACAACGCACACGTGCCCTACCCTGGTATCATGGTGAAACTGTGATTATGGGTATCGGGCAAGGTTATTTTCTGAGTACGCCGCTACAGTTGGCCGTTGCCACAGCTGCGATTGCTAATAATGGTCTGTACCACAGCCCACGCCTGGTCAGATTTATGCAAAGTCGTGGTGCAGATCAGAAAACCGAGGTACCCACAGCAAGCCGGCGACTACCTATACAAAACCCGGAGCACTGGGACTATATTCGCGATGCGATGGAGCATGTGGTAACACATCTACGCGGCACTGCTCGTCATCTCCAGGGGGGGCGTTATCGGATTGCGGGTAAAACAGGCACGGCTCAGGTGTTCAGTATCAAGCAGGATGAAGAATATGACGATTCTAAAATTTCTGAAAAACAACGTGACCACGCACTATTCATTGCCTATGCCCCGGTTGATGATCCACAGATCGCTCTGGCGGTGATTGTGGAAAATGGCGGCAGCGGCAGTGCTGTAGCGGCACCGATTGCGCGCCAGATGATCCGTGCTTATCTGGATGAGTCTTTGTAAATGAGTGTACCCATGAGTTTTGAAAATAATCATACTCCGATACTTATTTTTTATGCAGTATCTGCATCGCTGCCTGCCAATCGTCCGTATGTATCTGTTCCCATACAGACATAATCTGGTCTAACGCGGTTTGCAGATCGGCCGCTTCTGCCTTACCAGGTGCCGACAGTACATGTTTCAGTACCGCTGATTTGTGTCCCGGATGCCCGATGCCGATACGTAGTCGTGGAAACGCCTGTGTCCCCAGTACCTGGATGATGTCACGCAGACCGTTGTGTCCGCCATGGCCACCGCCGCGTTTCAAGCGTACGGTACCCGGAGGTAAATCCAGCTCATCCTGCACAACCAGGATTTGTTCAGGCGATAGTCGATAAAATTGTGCCAGAGCACCAACAGCGCGACCACTGTTGTTCATATAGGTGGTCGGCTTCAGCAGACGTAGCCCACCTGCTGCGGGCGGCAATTGGGCGACTAATCCGTGAAATTTTTTTTCCTGGCGAAAGCTCACGCTATGTTGTTGTGCCAGTTGGTCCAGCAGCCAGAAGCCAATATTATGCCGATGACTGGCATAATCCGGGCCTGGATTTCCCAGACCAACCGCACACTGTATCATCAGACAGGATCAGTCCGCCGCGTCTGGTGCTGCGTCGTCGTCGTCAGCTTCTTCCGCTGCAGCCTTCGGCATTTGTACTGTTACCACAGTATCGTTATGCCCTTCCTGTGCCAATGCGGGTATTTCCACACCAGCAGGCAACGTCAGGTCTTTCAGATGAAGGCTGTCACCGGCATTCATCTGCCCGATGTCTACTTCAATATATTCAGGTAAGTCTTTGACTTCACACGAAATTTCAATATCTGCCAGGGCATGACTGACCTTACCGCCTGCCTTAACCCCTGGCGCCGTGGATTCGTTGATAAAGTGCAATGGCACATGCAGTTTAATCCGATCAGTATCAGTCACCCGCAACAGATCAAGGTGCATCACAAAGGGTTTCGCCGGGTGGCGTTGCACATCCTTCAGAATCACTCGCTGGGTGCTGTCACCCAGTTTGACTGTCAGCACATGTGAATAAAACGCTTCATGCGCCAGATGCTGCTCCAGTTTATTGTGTGATGTGGCAAATCTTTGTGGTGCCTGGCCACCGCCATAGATGATGCCTGGTACCAGACCCTGACGACGCAGGCGGCGGCTCGCACCCTTCCCTTGCGTCTCACGGGCTACTGCATCAATCGCAAAATTTTCCTGCATAATCTTTCAGCTCCGGCAGTAAGATGAGTTGTGCTTAGGCGATTTCCAAATAGCCTTATTCAGCACATTCAGAAAAGTTCTGGCATCCGCGACCAGATGGCAGAACGCAAAAAAATGGTGTCTTTATTCAACAAACAAAGAACTGACGGATTCTTCATCATTGATGCTGCGCATCGATTCAGCCAGCAAGCTGGCAATCGGCAATGCTCGTACCTTGCCACAGGCCTGCACGGTGGTGCTCAGAGGGATGGTGTTGGAGACCACCAGCTCGTCCAGTGTGGACTGGGTCAGGTTGCACACGGCAGAGCCGGATAGCACCGCATGGGTACAGTAGGCTACCACTCGTACGGCACCCGAGGCCTTCAACGCATCAGCGGCCTTGCAAAGTGTTCCTGCAGTATCAACCAGATCGTCAACAATCACGCAGGTACGCCCGGCAACATCGCCGATGATGTTCATCACCTGTGCTTCATTTGCCTTCGGGCGGCGTTTGTCGATGATCGCCAGGTCAGCATCATCAAGATTTTTAGCGATGGCGCGCGCACGCACCACACCGCCAACATCTGGTGAAACAACGACCAGATCCGGATATTTCTGTCGCCAGATATCGGCAATCAATACCGGAGAGGCATAGATGTTATCGACTGGTATATCAAAAAAGCCCTGGATCTGGTCGGCATGCAAATCCATCGTCAGCACCCGATCGGTACCTGCCTTATCTATCATCTTGGCGGCCAGTCGGGCTGTGATCGGCACTCGTGCGGAACGCGAGCGGCGATCTTGTCGGGCATACCCGAAATAAGGAATCACTGCGGTGATACGTCGCGCCGAGGCCCAGCGCAGGGCATCGACCATCACCAACAGTTCCATCAGGTTGTCATTGGTCGGGGCCGAGGTCGGCTGCACGACAAAGACGTCCCGTCCGCGTACATTTTCCTGAATCTCAACCATCACTTCGCCATCACTGAACTTGCCAACATCGGCCCGGCCCAGCGACAGGTTAAGATAGGTAGCTATACCGGCAGCCAGTTCGGGATGCGCATTACCGGTAAAGACCATCATGTTGCTGGATGGTGGGATTTTCAGCATGGTTGGGATTCCCTGGGATGGGATAAGATCGGTCTGGACAGCTGAGTAATAAGGCTTAGATGAACCTGTATCAGCGAAGGGGGAATGGCTGGGGTGGCAGGATTCGAACCTGCGCATGCCGGAGTCAAAGTCCGGTGCCTTACCGCTTGGCTACACCCCAAAAATGAAGGAAAAACAGAAGCTAAAGGGCACCGCTAAAAACTATTCCGCTTGCAAATACTTCGTTAAAAAATGCTC
>JAHDCB010000098.1 GCA_020630035.1 Gammaproteobacteria bacterium | reverse complement strand
CTGGACGTTATCGGCCTGCCTGTCACGATGTTTCATGAAGAAATGGACATCGTTGAACGAGATCGTGCCGCCGTCTTTTTTGCAGATATGGAAGCAGGTGCACAAGCACTACTCTGTTCCGAAATTGGTTCAGAAGGACGTAACTTTCAGTTTGCCCATCACCTGGTACTGTTTGACCTGCCACGGATACCCGGCCTGCTGGAACAACGTATCGGGCGCCTGGATCGGATCGGACAACACCAACAGATCCAATTACATGTACCGTATTTCCAGGGAGCCGCCAGCGAAGTGTTATACCACTGGTACCAGGACGGCCTGAATGCGTTTCAGGCAACCTGTCCGGCAGCTGAAATGGTCTACACAAAACTGGCAGACCAATTACAACTCACCCTGTCCGACCCGACCAGATTACCGGCGCTGCTACAAGCAGCCAGAACAGCAACTGCGACCGCCAGCGAGCAACTGGCGGCTGGTCGCGACCGACTATTAGAATTGCATTCACACCACCCAGAAGCAGCAGATGCACTGGTGCAACAGATGACACAACATGATCAGCAAGCGGCGGTACGAACCTATATGCGCACCTTTTGGGATGTGTTCGGCGTGGAGCATCAGCCCATTGGGAAAAACGGCGAGCTGGTACGGAAAGGTGCTCATATGCGCCAGGAACATGTGCCCGGCCTGACAGACCGTGGTGTCCGGATTGCCTGGAGTCGGGCAGATGCACTCACCCACGAAGATCGTGAATTTCTGACCTGGGAACACCCGATGGTACGCGGCACAATGGACCTGCTCAGCAGTAGCGACCTGGGGTCAGCAGCGATGAGTGTTTGCAGCCACCCGGATTATCCAACCGGCACCCTGCTATTGGAGCTACTGTACCTGAGCGAATGCCTGGCACCTGCTGCATTAGAAGCACAACGCTATCTGCCACCCACCTGCCACCGATTATTACTGACCGGACAAGGGCAGAATCATGCTGACCGAGTCACAACCACGGAATTACACGGGCTATGCCTGACGGGTAACAAAAAGCTGGCTGCAACCGTTATCAAAACACAAGGGCCGAAGATCAAACCATTACTGGCACAGGGAGAAGTGCTGGCCAAAATAAAGAGTGAGCAAGCAGTAGCAACAGCGATTCAAGCCATGCAACACGAACTGGAAACAGAGTTACGGCGCTTACAAGCATTAGCTGAAGTAAATCCAACGGTACGCGCAGAAGAAATCGAACAGTGGACAGCACGACGCGAGTTACTTGAGGTTTATCTGCGGCAGACGCGCGTGCGCTTAGACGCAATTCGCATCATTGTGATGCGTTAAGCTGGTAATCAAGACCCGGTTCTTACACAAGAATATCGAGCATGAGAAACACATATGCCGATTTGATTAATCAAAGTTATACTTTTCCACAAACAGGCTTCGACCTGCATCAGGGCTGTCTGAATTTTCATGGCGTGCCCCTGAAAAACCTGATAGAAAAATATGGCACACCTTTGCGACTATTTTATCTGCCAAAGATCGGATATCAGATTAAAAAGGCGCGAAATTTATTTAATCTCGCTATCAAAAAACAACAATATCGTGGCCAGTACTATTATTGCTATTGCACAAAATGCAATCATTTTTCTCACATACTGCATGAGGTCCTGAAGCATTGCACCTCTCTGGAAACATCTTCTTCCTTCGATATTGATCTGATTCTGAACCTTTACCAAAATAATAAATTCAGCCGGAACAATGTCATTATTCATAATGGCTATAAAACTGATCAGTATCTGGATAAAATCATATCCCTGCAACAATCCGGTTTTCGTCATTTAATCAATGTACTCGACAACCCATATGAGCTGGAAAGACTGGATCAGCGTATGGCAAAAGATCAGACTATGAATCTCGGGATAAGAATGGCGATTGACGAATCACCAAAGTCGAATTATTACACTTCACGCCTCGGCATAAAAAGCTCAGATATTCTGGATTTCTATCAACAAAAAATTCATCATAATCCGAAATTCAAACTGAAAATGTTTCACTTTTTTGTAGACTCCGGAATACATGATAATATATATTATTGGCGAGAATTGCGTAAGGCAATAAAACTGTATACTCTGCTTAAAAAAGCCTGCCCGGAACTGGATACATTTAATTTAGGTGGTGGCTTACCTATTCGCAACCACCTCGGATTTGAATATGATTATGAGTATATGATCAATGAAATAATATCCAATATCAAGCACACATGTGTTACAGAAAATATCACAGAGCCTGATATTTATACCGAGTTCGGAAAATATACTGTCGGCGAAAGTGGCGCAGTCATCTTCAAGGTACTGGAAACCAAACAACAAAATGACACAGAATGCTGGTATATGATTGATAATAGCCTGATAAACACCATTCCGGATACCTGGTCGATAAGTGAAAAATTTATTCTGCTACCTGTCAATCAGTGGAATAAAGAATATATACGCGCCAACATAGGTGGCATCAGTTGTGATCATTCAGATTATTACAATGCTGAAGGCCTTGGCCAGGAAGTCTTGTTACCACGCTATTCCAGACAGGACCAGGAACCCATGTATCTGGGCTTTTTTCACACTGGTGCTTACCAGGATGCGATCAGTGGCTATGGTGGCATCAAACATTGTTTAATTCCGGGGCCTAAACAAATTATTATTGACCGTAACGAACAAGGAGAACTAGTGGATTATGTCTATTCCGAAGAGCAATCTGCAAGTGATATGCTGAAACTCTTAGGGTACACTGCACCATGAGGAATTTTGCTGGTTCAGAGGATAAATATTGCGCTTTTGCATCATCTTCTGTTGTGTTGCAATCTATTCCATACGCTGGTACCAGCACTTGGGGGAAGGGCGCGGATCAGGCCTTTCCAGCCTTTCTGGATGCTGCTGAGAATATGGAATTGTATGATATTGAAACTGACTCAGAAGTATATCGAAAAGGAATCCATATCTTGCCGGAGGTTAGTGAAAAGTCTTCACCTGCAGCCATGGTTACAGCAGTTCAGCATGCCACCCGTAAACTATTAAAGACCGATAAGTTGCCAACTTTTTTTGGTGGAGAGCATTCGATCAGCATCGGAATTATCCGGGCATTCCGGGAAAAGTACCCGAACCTGACCGTACTCCAACTGGATGCTCATGCTGATTTACGTCCCGAATATAACGGCACACCTTATAACCATGCCTGCGCCTTGCATGAAGCCAGCCAGACAACGAACCTGATTCAGGTCGGTATTCGTAGTATGGATACGGTTGAATTGCCTTATCTGAGTCGGGAAAAGTGCTTTTTTGCCGAACAGATGTATCACCAGACAGACTGGATGGCTCAGTCTATCGCACTGATGCATGGGCCAGTGTATGTAACGATTGACCTGGATGTATTTGACCCATCAATTATGCCGTCAACTGGTACACCTGAGCCAGGAGGTCTGGATTGGTATACGGTGATTCATTATCTGCGCCAGGTTTTTACCAGCCAGACCATTGTCGGATTCGATATCACTGAATTAGCGCCACAACCCGGACACAAGGCACCCGACTTCTTAACTGCGAAACTGTACTATAAATTGCTCAGTTATTACTTTTCAAACATGAACCACAATGCCGCATAAACAAAGCGCAGATCAGCCAGTTTCAGCATTCATGCGGGAACATTATCGCCACTTTAATGCAGCAACTGTTGTGGACGCAGCTGAGGCCTATGCTCAACACCTGCAGGCCGGAAAAAAGATGATGATCACACTGGCAGGCGCCATGAGTACAGCGGAGTTGGGACGCTCGCTGGCTGAAATGATCCGCCAGGATAAGGTCCACAGTATCAGTTGTACCGGCGCGAATCTGGAAGAAGATATCATGAACCTGGTAGCACATACCCACTATGTCAGAAAACCAGATTATCGCGACCTGACCCCTGAACAAGAGTGGGACCTGATGCAACACGGACTGAATCGGGTAACCGACACCTGTATCCCGGAAGAAGCAGCGTTTAATCGGTTAGATCGACATATTATGGCAATCTGGCAGGCCGCAGAAGCCAAACAAGAGCGTTACTTTCCGCACGAATTTATGTATCAGTTGCTATTATCTGGTGCGCTGGAGCCTGACTATGACATTGATCCAGCGAACTCCTGGATGCTGGCAGCAGCAGAAAAAAACCTGCCGATTGTCGTACCTGGCTGGGAAGACTCCAGTATGGGAAATATATTTACCGCGCGTTGTATGCAAGGTAAATTGCAACCTGGCACCATGAAGTCAGGTATTGAATATATGATGTGGCTGGCAGACTGGTATCGCCGCACGGCGGGTGAGGAAGGTATCGGTTTTTTTCAGATTGGCGGTGGAATTGCGGGTGATTTTCCGATTTGTGCCGTACCGTTATTGTGCCAGGATCTGAAGCTGCCAGATATTCCCTACTGGTCTTATTTCTGTCAGATATCAGACTCGACAACCAGCTATGGTTCTTATTCAGGCGCTGTGCCAAATGAAAAAATCACCTGGGGCAAGCTGGCTATTGATACACCAAAATTCATCATAGAATCAGATGCGACGATTGTCGCACCACTTATTTTTGCCTACCTGCTTGGCTGGTAGTTACCGGCGCTCACCAAGTGCTGTTAACGAGGCAGATCAGAATGCCCCATCAGATAGCGATCTATTGACTGCGCAGCCTGACGGCCTTCACGGATCGCCCAGACCACCAGCGACTGGCCCCGGCGCATATCGCCGGCAGTAAAGATACCCGGCGTGCTGGTCTGATAGGGCTGAGCACCATCTGTCACTGCCTGCACATGACCACGCGCATCCTGCTGCAATTGCAGTTGTTCCAGCAATCCTGCCTGCACCGGGCCACTGAAACCGATCGCCAACAAGGCTAAATCGGCCTGAATATCAAACTCGGAATCCGGTACCGGCGTTTTGGTCCAGCCGCCCTGATCATTTTTGTCCAGGCGTACCAGTACGCAACGGATTGCCTTTAAACGCCCTTGTTCATCCCCGATAAAGGCTCGGGTGCTGACATTCCAGAGGCGTTCACAGCCTTCTTCCTGCGAAGTGGAAGTACGCAGCTTATGCGGCCATTCCGGCCAGGTCAGGCCTTTATCTTCCTGTACCGGTGGCTGATTATTGTGCTCCAGTTGCGTGATCTTATCAGCACCCTGCCGATTCGCAGTGCCGATACAATCCGAACCAGTGTCACCACCGCCAATCACGACCACCCGTTTGCCACCAGCCTCAATGGTTCGGATCTGACTGACGCCCTGCACAACTTTGTTGTTCGTAACCAGAAAGTCCATCGCAAAATGCACCCCGTCCAGTTCGCGGCCAGATACCGGAACATCGCGCGGCTGTTCTGTGCCAATCGCCAGCAGAATCGCATCATAATCTGCCTGTAACTGACTAATCGGCATGGTCACGCCAATATGGACGTTGGTGTGAAAGGTTACACCCTCCGCCGTCATCTGCGCCAAACGCCGATCTATCAGTGCCTTATCCATCTTGAAATCAGGAATGCCGTAGCGTAATAAACCACCAATGCGGTCTTCACGCTCGTACACACTGACTTGATGCCCAGCACGGGCAAGCTGCTGCGCAGCCGCCAGGCCCGCCGGGCCGGAACCGACAATCGCGACTTTTTTACCGGTTTGGCGGGTTGCAGGCTGTGGCTGTATCCAGCCCTGCTCCCAGGCCTTAGCAGCAATAGCATCTTCTATCGTCTTGATCGTCACCGGTTCATCGGTGATGTTCAGCGTGCAAGCAGCCTGACAAGGTGCCGGGCAGATCCGCCCGGTAAATTCCGGGAAGTTATTCGTGCTGTGTAATATATCGGCAGCGGTCTGCCAGTCATCCCGGTACACCAGATCATTCCAGTCCGGGATCAGATTATCCACCGGACAGCCTTCATGGCAGAACGGGATACCACAGTCCATACAACGTGCACCCTGATCGCGCAGGTCAGCATTGCTCAGGGGAATAGTAAATTCCTGGTAATGCCGAATACGCTCTGCCACGGGCAGACGACCATGATCTCGCTGGGGTATTTCTTTAAAGCCGGTGGTTTTACCCATAGACTATCTCAATAATATGTATCGTGTTTAGTTACACTGTGACTGGCAACATTGGCACCAACTTCAGTGTCAGCGTTACCCGGGCCTGCTCTCCGAGGTACGCCAT
Organism: Gammaproteobacteria bacterium; assembly: GCA_020630035.1. GTDB lineage: Bacteria > Pseudomonadota > Gammaproteobacteria > Chromatiales > Chromatiaceae > JAHDBG01. The sequence goes on along the minus strand of JAHDCB010000098.1, from coordinate 45 downwards.
AAACCCATCCATGGGGGCTCGGCTGCGGCCATCCAGGCCGCAGAC
>JAHDCB010000097.1 GCA_020630035.1 Gammaproteobacteria bacterium | reverse complement strand
GGCCATGGACGGCCGCAGCCGAGCCCCCAGGACGGGTATTCTGGCGACCCTCGGAAAGCAGATCAGAATAACGCTTGCCAGAAACCTGTGGTAGCAAATCACCACATCAGTTTGAATCACACCCTGCCTGCAGAAAACTTTGTAAGGTCTGCATAAACTGCTGTGGCTGATCAACATGTACCCAATGCCCGGCTCCTGCAATCGGCTGCTGCACAACGTGCGGAAAATACGCACTGAGTGTTGCACCATATTCCGGCAGCACATAGTCAGACTCAGCACCATAAATTACCCAGGTTTTACCGTCGTAACGATAACCAAGCGGCGCATCGAAACCGGTGATATCCGGTAATCCGGACTTCAGTGCCGCCAGATTAATTCGCCAGGCCCAGCCGGTTGTCGTTTTGCGCAGATTCTGCAGCAGAAAAAACTGCATCACTTCCTCAACCCCTGCAGCAACCATCTGTTGCTGGGCATCATCGCGGCAGCGAACACGAGTCAGGTCAATACTCGCGAACAAATCAAAATAATGGTCGAACGTATGCTGGTAGGTCACCGGACAGACGTCAACAATACCAAGAGCCCGGACCCGATGCGGTGCAAGCAGCGCAAAACGCATCGCCAGTTTACCCCCCATACTGTGTCCGACCAGCGTTGCCTGAGTGATACGTTCTTGTTCCAACAGGCCCAACAGATCCTCGGTCATCTCGGTATAGGTCATACCATCAATGTGTGGTGAATTACCATGATTACGTAAATCCGGCACCAGCACATAATAGCTTGCCGCTAACTGGCGCCCGATACTGCTCCAGTTGGTAGAAGAACCCAGCAGACCATGTAACAGCACAACAGCCGACTTCCCGGGACTACCATAGGTCTGATATTGCAATGTCACCATTGTTACACTGGTACCTTAGGGTATTGTTAAGGTAAAACGCGCTACGTCGCTACGGATATGCGGGCTCATGTCATAAGGCTGTCCGTCAATACTGATTGCTACCGCCGGCGCATTACCAATCACGAGTTGATAAGGTGCTTCTCCGCCAAGCTGATGCTGCTCTCCTGCCGCCATGCGGCCAGTCAACTGATAGGCACCGCTGTGATCACGAATATTGACCCAGGAAACCTGATTAAAGCGAACCATGATCACTGGCGCCTCAACAACAGGCGCCTCGTCTTCAGTGGTCGGTTCTGCGGTGGTCATTGCGGTTTTCGGCTCTGGCTCAGGCGGAGTCACTGATGTACTCACGGTCTCTTCCGGCATACTATCTGGTTCTGGTAGTGACGCAAGCTGGTGGTCAGGTGCTACCGGCATCGATGCCTGGTTGACGGGTTGCTGTTCATCGGCTGACACAGGTATCGGCGGTACCCGAGTGCCCAGCTCCTGACTCACCATTGCCGACAACTGGATACGCTGTTGCCAGACCTGACTAAGATAGCCTTGCCACCACAACAGAAACAATAGCGTACCCAACAGCAGAATGAGCCAGGTCACAATCTGACGCCAACGATGTTTCGGGTGAGTATCCGCTGCCAAACGCGGTGGCAACTGAATCTGCATCGGTTGTTCTGCCAACGGCCAGGCCTGATCAAATTCCGCCAGAATATCGTCTACCGGCTCATTCACTAAACGCGCATAGTTACGAATATAGCCACGCACGAACACTCGGGTTGGCAGCCTGGCATAATCATCCTGCTCCAGTGCTGTAACCACTGCAACTGTCATATGCAGGTTTTCTGCAACAGTGGCGAGCTCTATGTTCTGTGCAATACGCGCCTGACGCAGGCGACCGCCGACACCGGTCTGCGGTATTCTGGCCTCTGTGCTCGTTTCCGGTTCGTTCATGGTTGCGGTTGGCTCCAGTCCCGGTCTCCGAGACCATATGATTGTAAAGTTTGCTGCATCAGGCAGCGCACCTGCGCAGCGTCAGGTTGCATCATTGCTTGTTGCAGTAAGTCTTGTGCTTCAGTCTGTCGAGTATGACGCAACAGGTATTTGACTGATAATAAACTGTCTGCGCTCATACTGAGACTGTCCGCACCCAGCCCGATCAGCAGCGGTACAGCAAGCAGGTTGCCTGCTATCTCACCACAAATACTGACTGGTTTACCCTGGCTGTGGACAGCTATAACGATGTGTTGCAGTGCCTGCAACACTGCCGGATGCAGATCGTCATACAACCCGGCAACCTGTGGGTTGTCACGATCAACGGCCAGCAGGTATTGTGCCAGATCGTTGGTACCAATAGAGAAAAAGTCAACCTGTTGCGCCAGGTGATCGATCTGATACATCGCTGCCGGCACTTCAATCATCACACCGACAGGCGGACAGGTGACCGCATAGCCCTCTGTACACAGCTCGGCACAGATACGGTGCAAGTGTTGTTTCAGCTCCACAACTTCACTGGTCTGAGTGACCATCGGCAACATAATACGCAGGTTATGCTGGCCGATATCAGCCCGCAACATGGCACGTAACTGGGTTCTGAAGATCGCAGGGTGTTGTAGCAAGATACGCACACCGCGCCAGCCCAGAAATGGATTCTGTGCCGGCAACGGGAAATAAGGCAATGGCTTGTCGCCGCCGATATCCAGGGTACGCATGGTAACCGGGCGAGGTGCAAACGTCGTCAATACCTGCTGGTAACAAGCCAGTTGTTCTTCTTCAGAGGGAAAACTGTCCCGCACCATGAAGGGCCACTCAGTGCGATATAGACCAACACCCATTGCTTCTGTGTGCTGCGCCCCATACTGTGCATTATCCAGATCAATATTCAGATGCAGTTCGACCGGCACGCCATCATCTGTCTGTGCCGGCTGTCCCCGGACAGTCTCCAGAGTAGTGTGCCAGACTTGCGCCTGTGCTGCTGCGTGCTGATATTCTGCACGTATGGCTGCTGTCGGTTCAACGCATACCAGGCCCTGATAGCCATCAAGAATCAGGGTACGACCCTGTAATCCAGTGATATCCGCCACACCCATCACCGCCGGAACTCCCAGGGCACGTGCCAATATCGCGACATGCGATGTCGCCGTACCGCTAGCGGAAATGATACCGGCCAGCTGACCTCTCGGGACTTCAGCCAGTTGCAACGCACTCAGATCCATACCGATCAGGATGGTCTGATCCGGGTAGATGATGGGATAAATCGCGTCAGGTTGCAGATATTTGAGGATACGTTGCCCCAGCTCACGGACATCCGTTGCCCGTTCACGCAGATAGTGATCCGACATCCGGCTGAAGGCCTGCGCCTGGGCTTCGATAGCATCCCGCAGGGCGGCTGGCGCCCACTGGCCCTGGCGGATTCCTGCCAGAATCTGCGCTTGCAGCGTGTCATCCTCCAGCATCAGCACCATCGCCTCTGACAAGGCTTGTTCGATGCCGGACAGATCCGTTGCCGCCTGTTGTGCCCGTAGCACGTCCACCGCCTGACGGACCGCCTGCAGCAAACGATCACTTTCGGCCTGTATGTCCGTGATCTGCCGATCCGGCACTGCGCTCAATGCCGTTATCTGATCGGCCAGCACACCCTGACCCAGGGCAATCCCACCATTACCGGATTGTCCGACCAACTGCATACCTTGCGCCTGATCCGGCAGGACGTCTGCATGCGATACACGTGGTGGCAGGGTATCAGGCATAGGTTGTCACTTCAACTCAGGCAGGTGGATGATACTGTATTGCCCAGCGGACATGTTCCACCACCAGGTCAGAACTACCCGGCAGACGCTGCGCCAGTGCCTGATAAATGACCGGGTTCGGTGGCGCATTACCCAGTGCCACGGCAATGTTACGCAACCAGCGTTCATAGCCGATGCGGCGGATTGCAGAACCTTCAGTCTTGCGCAAAAACTCGTCTTCAGTCCAGGTAAACAGGGCTAACAAGGTGCTGCTGTTCAGTCCATGCCGGGGGGAAAAATCAGGTTCATCAGTGATGTGCGCAAACCGATTCCAGGGGCAACATTGCTGGCAATCATCACAACCGTAGATACGATTGCCGATTAGCGGGCGTAAAGATACCGGGATGGTACCGGCCAGCTCAATGGTGAGATACGAGATACAACGACGGGCATCCAGTTGATAGGGCGCGATAATCGCCCTGGTCGGGCAAATATCCAGGCAAGCGGTACACTGGCCACAATGGTCTGTGACCGGTGTATCTAGCGGCAGAGGCAGATCAGTATAGAGTTCGCCGAGAAAAAACCAGGAACCTGCCGTCCGGTTCAGTAGATTGGTATGTTTACCGATCCAGCCGAGGCCAGCCTTCGCCGCCAGCGCCTTTTCCATCACCGGTGCAGAATCGACAAAGGCGCGATAGCCAAACGAACCCACCGCTGCAGTAATACGATCTGCCAGTTGTTGCAGACGCCTGCGCATCACCTTGTGATAATCACGGCCCAGTGCATAACGGGAGACGAATGCCTGTGCCGGATCGTCCAGAATAGCGCTCGGGTCCGGCTCATCCGGCAGATAGTTCATGCGCACACTGATCACCCGCTCGGTGCCAGGCACCAGTTCGGCTGGCCGGGTGCGCTTGCTGCCATGGCGCGCCATCCAGGCCATCTCGCCATGATAGCCCTGATCCAGCCAACGCTGCAGATGTGCCTCTGCCATATCCAGGCCGATATCCGTAATACCGACCTGCTGAAACCCCAGTGCCTGTCCCCAATCCTTGATCTGGCGCGCCAATGCCCGCAAGTCTGAGGTCATACTGGCTCAGACGTTAAAACGAAAATGAATAACGTCACCATCCTGCACACAATAATCTTTACCTTCCAGGCGTAACCGACCAGCTTCCTTCGCACCCTGCTCGCCACGATGCGCGACATAATCATCGTACGCAATCACTTCTGCGCGAATAAAACCACGCTGAAAGTCAGTATGAATCACACCAGCAGCCTCAGGTGCAGTCGCACCAATCGGCACAGTCCAGGCACGAACCTCCTTTGGCCCGGCAGTAAAATAGCTTTGCAACCCCAGCAATTCATGCCCTGCCCGTACCAGCCGATTCAACCCAGGCTCAGTCAGACCCATATCAGCTAAAAATTCGTGTTTTTCGTCATCTTCCAGCAAGGCCAACTCTGCTTCTATCGCCGCACAAACCGGGATCACTGGCGCACCCTCGGTATCAGCATGAGCCTGCACTGCATCCAGATGTGGGTTATCCGCAAAGCCAGATTCATCTACATTCGCTACATACAAAATACGCTTATAGGTCAACAGATGCAGCGACTGGATCAGAGCTTGTTCCGCATCATCTAGTAGCAGCGTGCGGGCTGGCAGCCCCTGATCCAGATGCTGCTGCACACGCTGTAACAAGGCCTCCTGTTGCCGTTGTGCCTTCGCGCCTGTCTTCGCCTGTTTCCGCACCTTCACCAGTGCCTTATCGACCGTATTCAGGTCGGCCAGCGCCAGTTCGGTATTGATCACCTCAATATCCGCCAGCGGATCCACTTTGCCCGCCACATGCACGATATTATCGTCACTGAAACAACGCACCACCTGAGCAATCGCATCCGCTTCACGGATATGTGCCAGAAACTGATTGCCCAACCCCTCACCCTGGGCCGCACCGGCAACTAACCCGGCAATATCGACAAAATGCATGCTGTTCGGGATACAATGCTGCGGTTGCACCAGATCAACCAATGCATCCAGACGCGGATCCGGAATCGGCACCACTCCGACATTCGGATCTATGGTGCAAAACGGATAATTCTCAGCCGCGATGGTGGCCTTAGTCAAGGCATTAAACAGCGTCGACTTACCGACATTCGGCAAACCAACAATCGCACAGGCAAATCCCACAAGCTACCCCATGTGTGTTGTCAACCCGGCTTCGCTGGGCCGGGGTGTCGTAAAAAATGCTGATTCACTATTGACCGGGCACACTTGTTCCGGCGTGTCGGCTGGTGACTGGCCAGGTAAATAAAAGCGGGCATTCGGGCGAAAAAACTGGCCGCGCTTACCGCGAGAAAAATCGTATTCCTTTTTCATAACATTTCCTCGTATTGCTGACGTTCCTGTTTAGTCGCAGGCCGGGCAGAAATGAGACTCACGCTGGCCCGGTTTATTCCCACCTCAACGTAAGTATGCACCACCAGCAAGGTTCTGCAGAGGCTGGCCTGACCGATAGTGATCCAGCGTTCAGCATGTTCATCATCAGGCATTGAGATCATTAACGGATCGTAAAACGGGTGTGATTCAAGTGGCGTAATAGCTAGTGCTTCTTGTCGCGGCACTTCATGGTCGCTCGCGATAACCGGTGTCACAGATTTCGTAGTCGA
>JAHDCB010000096.1 GCA_020630035.1 Gammaproteobacteria bacterium | reverse complement strand
GCGGAATCCATGGCGCCAGGGATCGGATTGGACAGATTAGCAGCCAATCAGAACGCCTGGTCGCAGAAGTGCTGCCGGAGCATGGGTAACGCCGAAACGAATTTTATGTGCCCCAGCTATTACGCCACATCAATTTGAATCACACCCGGTCATCCTGACTGATCCGGCTGGCTACCGGCCCGGACTGATCACGATATTTTGCATCCTTACGTTTATCATACGGCCTGAGCGCCGGACCACTCAGGGTCTCAAAGCTGATCGCCCCAATCACCATACCAGGACGTAATGCCAACGGCATTTTGCCAGAATTAAAAAACTCCAGCACGATGTTACCCTGCCAACCAGGATCAATCCGGTGCGCAGTGACATGCACCATCAGGCCCAGGCGCGCCAGGCTGGAACGCCCATCCAGCCAGCCAACCAGGTTATCCGGCAAGGTCAGCACCTCATGCGTGATACCCAGTGCCAGCTCACCAGGATGCAACACGAATTTATCGTCAGCGCCCAGCACAATTTCATCGCGCATCACCTGACTGACAGCGGCATCAATGGCTGTTCGCGTACCAGACAGATCAATATAGGGTGTATGGTGCGAGCAGAATACCCGAAACCGGTTGCCCAGACGTAAATCCACGCTAACGCCACTAACGGCCTCATCTGCCGGACGCGGCATAATATGAATCCGGCCTGTCTCCAGGGCCTCAAGAATGTGTTGATCACATAGTCTCATGATATAAGGATTAAATTTATGGCAGCCTGGCTGGAAGGTCGCATTGTTGAACGAACGGTTTGGACTGACACCCATTTTTCATTACGGATAAGCTGTGAACGCCCGGATTTTGTTGCCGGACAATTCATCCGTGTGGCTCTGGATGTTGATGGCGAGCGCATCGCTCGCCCTTATTCCTGTGTCAATTCACCCGACACAGACGGTTTTGAAATCTTTTTTAATATCGTACCGACCGGGCCACTCAGCGGGCCATTATCTACATTACAGGTCGGTGATACCCTGTGGGTCAGTGACCGTTGTAATGGACTACTGACGTTGCAGGAGATTCCGGCAACCGCACGCGACCTGTGGATGGTCGCCACTGGCACCGGTGTCGGCCCCTTTTTATCTATGCTGCGCACCACAAAGATCTGGCAACGATTTGACCAGATTATTCTTGCGTACGGGGTACGTGAAGCACCGCAGCTTGCGTATTCAGCAGTGATTGACCAGTTGTGTCAGCAACACTCTGGTCTGCATTTTATTCCATGCGTCACCCAACAAGCCCCGGACTATGCGTATCCCGGACGCATCACACAAGCACTCGCTGACGGCCAGCTAGAAGCCCGGGCAGGCATCACCATCAGTACAGACAGCCACTTTATGTTGTGTGGTAATACTGCCATGATCCGGGAGATGACTGAGGCACTGAAGCAACGTGGCTTAAAAAAACATCTGCGGCGGGAACCCGGACATATCAGCAGCGAAAAATACCACTAAAGGGTACCTCTGAAGACCTATTTCACTACCTTCAGCACCGGGCGTCCCGTCTTGCCCGGTTTTGTCCCCGGTGTTTTTTGTGGTGGCGGTGGAACAGGCACATCATCTTTCTGGCCTTTATTCTCAGGCTGGAAAAACATACCACGACGGCTTTCGTGCGCAAATAGTCCTATGACTGCCGGCATCGGCACATAAACTGACACCGGATGACCGCTGAAACGCGCACTGAACGAAATCGCATCATTGGCCAAATCCAGGTCACGCACTGCGGTCGGGCCAATATTCAGCACGATCTGGCCATTTTCCACCAGATGTTGCGGAACATGCACGTCTTCATATTCTGCATCCACCAACAGGTACGGCGTTTGGGCATTGTCTGTTAACCATTCATACACAGCGCGCACCAGATAAGGCCGATCAGATGATAATTGCATAGTCTCCACTCCCTAACGTAACCCCAGCACGTCCTGCATATCAAATAACCCAGCCGACTGGCCCGCTAACCAGAGCGCAGCCCTGGCCGCGCCTTGTGCAAAGGCCATGCGGCCGGAAGCCTTGTGACTGATTTCAATCCGCTCTCCCGGGCCTGCAAACCAGACACTGTGCTCACCCACCACATCACCAGCCCGAACTGTGGCAAACCCAATTGTGCGTTGTTCACGTTCGCCCGTCAGGCCTTCCCGGCCAAACACCGCCACCTCGGACAGTTCCCGCCCTGTCGCCGCTGCAACAATGTCTCCCATGCGCAATGCCGTACCGGAAGGTGCATCTTTTTTGTGCCGATGGTGCGCCTCAACGATCTCGACGTCGACTGTGTCACCCAGTACCCGCGCTGTCATATCCAACAGCTTAAAACACAAGTTGACCCCAATACTCATATTCGGCGCAAATACAACCGGAATCTGTGTTGCTGCGGCTGCAATCAGCTCAGTCTGAGCAGCATCCAGCCCGGTTGTACCAATCACCACCGGTTTTGCGTACTGCTGGCACAAGGCAAGCTGCTCCAACGTCGCTACCGGATTGGTAAAATCGATCAACACATCAAACTGATCCTGCACCTGAGCCAGGTCAGAACAAGCTGTCAGGCCAAGACGACCTGTGCCAGCTAGTTCGCCAACGTCAGTACCGACTAGTGTGGAGCCAAGACGTACCGTAGCAACTGTCAGTTCCAGCTCCGCAGCCTCACAGACCGCCTGCACTAACGACTTCCCCATCCTGCCAGCGACTCCGGCGATCGCAACTCTTATCATATAGCCCTCGTATCATTGGCGTCATGAGACAGCGCATCCCGCATGAAGTCGGCCAGTTGATCCTGCGTGATCGTTACCTGCGCCCGATCCTGCCGCAGGTACTTGATGGTAACAGTCCCGGCCACCAGCTCATCTGAGCCCAGAATCAAGGCCAACGATGCACCACTACGATCCGCCTGGCGGAATTGTGACTTCACACTACCAACCAGTGTTTGCAGCCGTAACTGCGGTAGGGCGGTATGTAATTGCTCACTGAGTACCAGGCCGGCAATTTCAGCTTCTGTACCCAACATCAATACACAGGCGTGCAATCCGGATGATCGGGTCTTTTTACCAAGTGCCGCCTGCACGGCCAGTACCCGCTCAGCACCGAGCGCAAAACCAATCCCCGGGATATCACGCCCGCCGAGCTGACGCGCCAGGCCATCATAGCGCCCACCGGCACAGACTGTGCCCTGCGCACCCAGCAGATCAGTCGTCCATTCAAACACCGTGCGGGTGTAGTAGTCCAGACCACGGACTAAACGCGGATTGATCACATAAGCGACCCCTGCCGCATCCAGCATCGCCCGCAACTGCGCAAAATGTGCCTGCGAGTCTGCTGCAAGGTAATCGGTCAGCACCGGGGCAGCAGCAATCAGTTTTGCCAGCGCCGGGTTTTTACTGTCCAGTATCCGCAACGGATTGGTCTGCAAACGCCGTTGACTGTCTGCATCCAGTTGGCCCACATGCTGTATCAGATAGGCCACTAACTGTTCCCGGTAGCGGACTCGCTCTGCCGGGGTACCCAGGGTATTCAACTGCAAGGTCAAGCCTTGGATTCCCAGTCGTTCCCACAGCCTGGCGCTCAGCAGAATCAGTTCGGCATCTATTGCCGGCCCGGGCAATCCATATGCCTCCACACCGATCTGCTGAAACTGACGATAACGCCCCTGTTGCGGGCGCTCATGCCGGAACATCGGCCCCTGATACCACAGCCGTTGTACCTGATTATGTGCCAACCCGTGCTGCAGCACCGCTCGCAGACAGCCCGCAGTACCTTCCGGTCGCAGGGTAAGACTATCCTCGTTACGATCCGCGAAGGTGTACATTTCTTTCTCGACAATATCTGTCGCCGCACCAATCGATCGCTTAAATAACGTCGTCGATTCAACGATCGGCAAACGGATTTCAGCATAACCGTAGGCCCGTACCAACTGCCGCACCTCAGCCTCTAACTGCTGCCAGTATGGCGTCTGCTCAGGTAACACATCGTGCATGCCACGCACTGCCTGTAACGGTTTCGTCATAGCTTTGCCGGTGTAAATAAGGGGGTGGATAAATAACGATCGCCGCGATCACACACAATCGCCACGATCACCGCATCGTCTACCTCGCGAGCCAACTGTAGTGCAATCGCAACACTACCGCCAGAAGACGTCCCGGCAAAGATACCTTCCCGGGTCGCTAATTGACGAGTTGTATGCTCAGCCAGTTGCTGACTGACCGGCAACTCCTGGTCAATATGCTGATTGTCGTAGATAGCTGGCAGATACGCCTCCGGCCACTTACGAATCCCTGGAATGCTGGCACCTTCTGCCGGCTGTACACCGACAATCTGCACGCTCGGCTTGCGTGCCTTCAGATACCGACTGACACCCACGATCGTACCGGTGGTGCCCATCGCACTGACAAAATGAGTCACTTGTCCCTGCGTATCCTGCCAGATCTCCGGCCCGGTGGTCGCATAATGCGCGTCCGGATTGTCCGAATTTGCGAACTGATCTAATACCTTGCCTTCACCACGTGCCTGCATCGCTAATGCCAGGTCACGTGCACCTTCCATACCTTCATCTTTCGACACCAGAATCAATTCCGCCCCGTACGCCTGCATCGCCGCTCGCCGCTCAATACTCAGGTTATCCGGCATGATCAGAATCATGCGATAGCCCTGAATCGCCGCAACCATAGCCAGTGCGATGCCGGTATTGCCGCTGGTGGCCTCTATCAATGTATCGCCCGGCTGGATATCCCCACGCTCTGCCGCACGTCGAATCATCGACAGGGCGGCGCGATCCTTCACCGAGCCCGCCGGATTATTACCTTCCAGTTTCACCAGCACTTGTGTGCGAGGATTCTCTGGCAGCCGTTGCAGACGCACCAGGGGGGTGTTGCCCACAAACTGATCAATTGTCGGATAGTCCATATGCTAACGCTGAATGAGTCGCTTCATATCGGCCACTGCCTGGGGCAGGCCACAAAATAGTGCGCGTGCAATGATCGCATGTCCGATATTAAACTCAACAATATGTGGAATGCGCACAATCGACTGCACATTATGGTAATCCAGACCATGCCCGACATTCATCTGCAACCCCAGATTATGCCCGTACAACACCGCTTGCTGAATCCGCACCAATTCATTTGCTTGTACCGCTGGCTGACGCGATGCAGCGTAATGCCCGGTATGAATTTCAACCATCGGCACACCAACCTGCTGTGCCGCTTCAATCTGTTTGATATCCGGGTCAATGAATAAAGATACCCGGATATCGGCGGCTGCCAGAGATGCACAATAATCGGTCAGAAAATCAACCTGGCCGACCACATCCAACCCGCCTTCTGTGGTCAGCTCCTCTCGCTTTTCCGGCACCAGGCAACAAGTCTGCGGCTGTATCTCGCATGCAATCTGCTGCATTTCCTCTGTAGCCGCCATTTCCAGATTCATATGCGTCTGCAGACAACAGGCCAGCGCATACACATCCCGTTCCTGAATATGTCGCCGATCTTCCCGCAGATGCAGCGTGATCGCATCCGCCCCCGCCTGCTCTGCTAACAGCGCAGCCTGCACCGGCTCAGGATAACGGGTATTACCACGCGCCTCACGTACCGTCGCAATGTGATCAATATTAACTCCCAGCTGCGGCCTGCATTCCGACATTATTCAAACATCCATAAAATCTCAACAAACTGGTTTACGATCTAGGGGTGTTCTCAATCAGCTTCAAGACTTGATTTTGGCCCTTTTCTGCGCTGACTGTGTTGCAATTCGTCGCAATAGAACGACTATTACTCCTCATTACGCCTTGTCAGCACAAAAAATGACTCAAAATCATTGTCACTCAGCTAATTGAGAACACCCCCTAAAACAAGTGGTGATCGCAACAATAATAACACTCACAGCCAACTGCACCCGGTAGTTGAATTGGTTGCCGCCAGCAGGTTGTGTGGAGTCTGGTGTACTGCACTGGTCGGCACAGAGAGCGGCTCGGCTGACCACAACGCACGCAGCGGCAGGGAGGACAACAGATCATCAACCGGGGTCGGGTGGGCATCATAACCAGCCATGATCAGACGGCTGATCTTGCCCTGACGCAGGTGACACGGCACACTTGCCCACTGGGTCGCATCCAACGGATCGGGTGTATCAATGACTTGCAGACTGCCAGCATCCACGGCTACTGCCTGCACGTCGATATCACCTGGTGTAGACAAGGCTGAGGAGGCCTCAATCGCTGTCGGGCCAGAGCGCAGCAGATAGTCTGCAATCAGTTTGATATTGCCACCCGGGCCACCGTGTGCATTCGCCTGGATCTGGCTGTTTTCCAGAATCACGAAGACCGGATCAATAAAGATGTTGCCACCCTGGCCGGTGC
>JAHDCB010000095.1 GCA_020630035.1 Gammaproteobacteria bacterium | reverse complement strand
ATCGTCCTGCTGGTGGTGTTATGGGTGTACGGCCCGGAACTGCCGTATTACGATACCTACCCGCTGGCACCGATCGCTACCCGCTGGCTGATCACGCTGGGAATCATCCTGCTGGTGGTGGCCGGACTGGCCATCGCTGCCTGGCGTCGGCTGGGCCGTCTGCGGGCGGCAGAAAAACGCCAGCAACGCGAGCAGGAAGATCCGGTCATGCCGATCCTGCGTGCCCTGCATGAACAATTTGACCGTACCCTCAATGATCTGCGCCAGCACATCATGCGCCGGGATTATCTGTACGCCCTGCCGTGGTATATGGTGATCGGCTCCGAAGGTGCCGGTAAGACCAGCCTGATCAACCGCTGCGGACAAAAATATACCCAGAGCACCTATCAGCATATCAAGCGACGCCGTGGCACCGCACTGCCGTATAAGATTGATTGGTGGATCGGCAATGATGCGATCATCATTGATCCGGATGGCGAACTGATCAGCGAACAGGTACCGGAAGGCTACAGTGAGCACAAAGAACTGCCACAGCGTGTCTGGCAAGCGTGTATCCGCTGGCTGGAGCGTACCCGCAGCCGTCGTCCGCTGAACGGCATCCTGCTGGTGATTGATCTGCCCGGCATCCTGACCATGAGCGCCAGCGACCGCAAGACCTATGCCGGGCTACTGCGCAGCAAACTACGCGACCTGATCGAACAACTGAGTACCCGCCTGCCGGTCTATGTGATCCTCAGCAAGATGGACCTGCTGGAGGGCTTTGAGGCCAGCTTCAGTCATCTGTCACGCGCCGAGCGCGAACAAAGCTTCGGCTTTACCTTCAGCCTGAACAGCCTGAAGGATGCTGATCGCTGGCAGGATGAATTCGATCAGGGCTATGGCCAGCTGCTGGATAATCTGACCGATCATACGTTTGAGGCAATCGCGAAGGCACCAGACCAGCCGACCCGCCAGGCCCTGTTTGCCTTCAACCGCCAGTTTGCCGGTATCCGCGACACATTGCACGACTTTCTGGCCGACATCCTCGAAAGCGACCGGTATGCCACCGCCGCTCTGGTACGCGGCCTGTATTACACCTCGGTCTACCAGCAGGGCATCGCCGACAATGTGTATGTGCAGGGTGCCGCCCGTAACTATGATCTGCCGGGACGCATCGCACCGGCCCAGGCGATGCAGCGCGCGCAGACTTATTTCAGCAAGGGCCTGTTTGCGCAGAATATCTATCCGGAATCAGGACTGGCCGGTGACAACCGGCGCCTGCTGCGCCGCAAACAACGTCTGTTTGCATTGGCCTGCCTGATTGCCTGTGTTATCGGCACGGCCACCATCTATGGCTGGCACCAGCATTACCAGCACAACAAACACGCCGCCGATATCGTGCTGGAAAAGGCACGCGATTTCACCCGTACCACCATCGCTGATGCCAATGGCACTCTGGACACCACCGGGCGTAATCTGCTGGAGCCGCTGGATCTGATGCACGCCGCCCTCGCCAATTACGGACACTACCGCGAAAAGATCCCGCTGCTCGCCGATATGGGCCTGTATCAGGGCCATATCATCGGGCCGAAGCTGGAAAAGACCTATCTGGATCTGCTGCGCACCCGCTACCTGCCCGCACTGGCCACCGGCGTTGCCGAACAGATTCAGACCGCTGCCCCCGGCAGTAACGACAAGCTGGCCGCCCTGCGCGTCTACCGGATTATGGAAAGCCAGGAAAAACGTGAGCCACAGAACAAAGAAATCGTCGGACAATGGCTGTCGGAAACCTGGCATCAACACTACACCGGCCAGGCCAGGGTTCAGGAGGCATTGATGAACCATCTGGATTATGCCCTGGACCATGTTACTGCCGATCTGCCCGCCCTGCGTGGCGTGGTCATCACTGCCCAGCAGGATCTGAGCCGCATCCCGATCTCACAACGGGTCTATCAGGGCATCGTGCAGCGCGCCCGTACCGAACTGCCGAACCGGGTTGATCTGCGCCAGACCATCGGCCCGGCATTTGATCTGATCTACCAGACCCGACCCGATAGCGACGCCACCACCACCGATACCGACTACGACATTCCCGGCTTCTACACCCGCCAGGCATTCAAGGGCTACTTTACCCAGCGCAACGCCGCCGTGATTGACCTGGCAGCGATCGACCAGTGGGTACTCGGTGAACGCGATACTGTCGTCTACAGCGAGGCCGACAAAACAGCACTCACCCGCAAGATCCGCTCGCACTATGTCAACGATTATCTGGACACCTGGAAGCGCGCCCTCGGACAATTGCATATCGCCGACTTTGTCAGCATTGCGCACGGCGTCAAGATCCTGGAAACCCTGACCGGCCCTGCCACCCCACTGCAACGTCTGATCGAAACCGTGGAAGAACACAGTGCCATCTACCCCGACCTGCAACTGGACATCAGCCAGGCAAAGAGTCCGGCGGAACAGGCCCTGCTGAAAGACCCGGATCGGCTGGCGGCAAAACGCATCCTCGGCCAGTTCCACAGCCTGAATGCCCTGCTGGAAAAAGACGAACAGGGTCAGACCCGCTACGAAACCCTGTTGCAGACCCTGCGCGCCAACTACGACTACCTGGTCGGCGTGCAGAATGCGCCGGACGTTGGCAAGGCGGCACTGAAACTGGCACGAGACCGCTTTAAGCTGCAGGGCGCTGATCCGATCTATGCCCTGCAGCGTACCGCCGAGGGCCTGCCCGAACCACTGGCTACCCAGATGCAGAAGGTCGCCAGCGAAAGCTGGCGAGTGCTGCTGATCAAGGCCTTGCAGCAACTCGAAACAAAATGGGATCAGGACATCTATCGCTTCTACCGCGAACGACTGGCAAATCGCTACCCGTTCAATCCGAACAGCCCGATCGATGCAGCCCTGGAAGACTTTGAGACCTTGTTCAGTCCGCAGGGCAAACTGCGCACCTTTTACCAGAAATACCTGCAGGTATTCCTGGAAGACAACCTGGCCGCCCTGTACAACGAGGACACCGAAGACTACCTGGTCGATACCAGCGTCCTGCAACAACTGAACAAAGCCTGGGACATTCAGGATGGCTTTTTCGACCCGCGTGGCAGCCTCAGCATCCCGTTCAGCCTGGAGCCGCTGGCCCTGTCCGGGCGGCAACGACGCAGCCTGATCGACATCGAAGGCCAGCGCATCGCCTACAACCATGGTCCGACACACAGTAGCGAACTGATCTGGCCGAACAGCCTGCAGCGCGGTGCCAGCAGTCGGATCAGCCTGATCAGCAACCAGGGCCGCAGCCGGACCCTGCGCTACACCGGCCCCTGGAGCCTGTTCCGGCTGCTCAACCAGGCCAGCCTGAACGGTGCCAACGACAACCGGCTTGATATCAGCTTCCAGCTCGGTAGCGGTAGCATGCGCTACCGCCTGTATGCCGAAAAGAGCAACAGCCCGTTATTGCGCCAGCTCTTCCGGGGCTTCAACCTGCCGCGCACCCTGCTACGCAGCGCGCGCTGACACGGCATCTGGCCGGGCAAAGAATTGCCCGGTCAGCACTCAAAAAAACCAGCAGAAACAGTACGATACGCTAGCTGGGCAAAAAATAGCCCGAAATAAGCAAAAAATCGCCCGACCGCACACCTGGAGCAGACCCGAAATCGGGATAACCCCTTGTCAGTACAGCAAAAAGATGGATTGGCACAAAACGTGCTTATCACAATGCAGGCCCGGCATCTCCGGGCCATAACCCCCTCGTGCCACTGGCACATTCTATGGCTTACAGGAGTCAACCCCATGCCAACACCCGCTTATCTGTCACTGGAAGGCAAGACCCAGGGCAACATCAGTCAGGGCGCCTTTACCGCCGACTCAGTCGGCAACGTCTATGTTGAAGGCCACGAAGACCAGATACTGGTACAGGCCATCGACCATTCCGTCACCGTGCCCACCGACCCACAGTCCGGACAACCGGCCGGACAACGGGTACACAAGCCACTGACCTTTACCTGTGCACTGAACAAGGCGGTGCCCCTGCTGTACAACGCGCTGGCCTCCGGCGAAATGCTGCCGAAGGTCGAAATCGCCTGGTACCGCACCTCCACCGAAGGCAAACAAGAGCACTTCTTCGCCACCCTGCTGGAAGACGCAGTAATCGTCGACATCACCACCGTGCTGCCCCATGCGCAGGATCCGGGTAATGCCGAATTCACCCAGTTGATCGCGGTCTCTGTGGCCTACCGCAAAATCACCTGGGAGCACACCATCTCCGGCACCTCCGGCAGTGACGACTGGCGCGCCCCGATGGAGGCCTGACGTCTGCCTCTGGTTCCCGCACCTCAGGCGGGAACCAGAAACACCAACCTCTATCTGATCCACCATCAGTTAATCATAAGGAGCATGTCTTGAGTTACACCATTACGATACAGAGAAAGGCAAGAGATGGCGACTTAACCTTCACTGGTGGCGGAAAGACTATAACAACAACCTGTTACTGGAATACGGTTGTATTGTAATAGAGGAATCTAAAATGATTCAGATATATAATGCCATAAAACCTAAAAACGGGCATAATGTGCAAGTCATCATCACCGGTTAGTCAGATGAAAATTCCAGCATTGACACTTATATTACTACTGACGGGCTGCTCATCTCTGAGCATGACAGAATCGACTGCAAGTGAAAAAGATGACTACTATATCATCTTTTCCAATTTACTTGGCATAAACGAAAACAGACTCACCTACACAGATAATGAAGGCAAGCAACATCCGGATCAGCTCAGATTATTTAAAGAACTTGAAGCAATATATATTCGATATATTGAACCTCAGCAAGATGGCACATACAGCCGGGAAAAGATTAAGGTCATCATGTTGTTTGCATTCTATGCAGAAAACCGTGGTTCAGGCGCATTCAGTGAATACCTTGCATCTGATTTAAAACCCATATATACAAAAAACAGATTGACGTTTCTTGAGTTAATGCGCGAATTACCCTTTCTGATTCCATCTGTATGTCACCGGCTGAATGCATTTTTTGGTTTTGAAGGTCAGCATGCCTCTGAAAAAGACAGTTTTATAAGAGAGAATACAATTCAATTGGCAACACACTTATCCGCAAAACAAACTGAGACGTGTCTTGCACAATTCAGTCAATAAGGCCTGATAAACACCGGGCACAACATGCATACCAAAACAATAAACATGACCAGATGGTTAGTCATGTCAGCATTAATCATCGTTTTTACACTATTGTGTTTCATACTTTTTCATACTGATTATACTCCTGTTTCTGACTCAGAAACACTGCTCAGGCAACTGGGCATCCCTGATGGAGCAAAAAAAGTTTCCAGTATTACAGTCTATGGTCCGGATGGTCCAATGCCAGAAATTGCAACACGTTCTTTCAGCCTGTCTGGTACGGCACAAATAGCAAACAATTTTTATAAGAGAAGATGTCAGACAATCTTACTGAACTTACCTGAAAAAGATATTTTAAAGATTGAACCAGCAGCAATATGTCAGCGAAAAGACAGGTTAATGACTGTATATCTGTATCAATCATGTACGATTCTGATTTGTGATATCAGCATTCAGATTCGAAAGATTGCAGGGTAAAAAAATTATGAGTGATCGGAATCATATTGCACCCGACCAGCAACAGTGGCGACGTCTGAGTTATACCTGTCGGTGTGGTTGGGTGGATTGGGGACATGCATTACCAGATAGTGCGCAACGGCTGAAACGGCAAATGGATAGCGAAAGGCCTGAATTCAATCTGCATCAATACGTGAATATGACACTGGCAGATACTCCTGCGTATCTGTTAGTGTATGGACAAGCCATGGGAATTGGGAAACTACGTGTATCTACTGACAGACACTATGTGGTAAGAAAAAGCCTTTCACAAACAGATCGTGAACGGGCAGCATTAGCAATCTTTCTGCAAGGTTCTTTTGAATTTGAACAACTACAGGGTAGCTTTCCTTTTTCTATTCTGTCGGGAGAAAGCAGCTTCAGCCCTGAAGATATGATATCTGATATTATTGGCTTCTACAGTGCCTTTCGGCTGATTCCCGAAGCTGACATGCGTCAACTATGTGGGGAAGTCAGCGTAGCTGAAAGTTACCGTATCTGGGACAGAGAGCTGCCTGATGGATTCAGTAAACTGCACCACAAAGGACCATCTGCAACAGACCATCAGCTATCCCCAATATATTTTCCCAGTCAGGAGTGCAGCTCAGATCAAACGACTTTCCCTCCTTTATTCAGCAGCATTCAAATAGCACCCAGTGGAACTTCATGGGTACAGATGAAAAGTCGATTTATAGATAGGAGATTTATGAATGCCCGCAAGGCTATTCGGGTAGATCGCCAAGGCGTAGTGCGCCTATGGAAATAATAT
>JAHDCB010000094.1 GCA_020630035.1 Gammaproteobacteria bacterium | reverse complement strand
ACAGGATGCCGGATAAAACGTTCAGCCGTTAGCTCTGGTCGATTCAGGTAACCTTGCGAAAGTTGGTTTCCTCCAATATAAAGCTCACCCGGAACACCAACTGGTGCTATATTCTGTGCATCATCAAGAATCAGGCTTTTCACGTTGGACAATGGCTTACCAATATGCACTTTTTTTTCAGCCTGACATTGTGTAGCGGTTGTATAGATAGTATTTTCAGTTGGACCATATGCGTTCCAGACTTTTGTGAATGGTAACCAAGTCTGCACTAATGTATCTGGTAAGGCCTCACCCGCCACAATCATCATCTGTAAAAAAGGATAGGATTTAACCGGCAATGTTGCAAGCGCTATCGGGGTTAATGAAACATGCGTTGCCTTGGATCGCTGCAATTGCTTATCTAAAAAATCACCGAGTAATTTTTCCGGTGCAGGAAGATAAAGTTTAGCACCAGAACACAGACTCATGAACAAATCACCCACCTCTACATCAAACCCGAATGTCGGCACATGTATGACAGTACTTTCTGGCGACAGCTTAAATCTCTGGATATTGTCTATAACAAGATTAAATAAAGCATGATGCTGTATCACTACACCTTTTGGTTTACCAGTTGAACCAGAAGTATAAATAACATATGCTGTGCGTTCCGGTGATGTTGGAGTCGATAGGTTTTGCACAGATTGGCTTATTAGTTCTGGCCTTATCTGATCAATATCAATCACTGAGTCAGAATCCGCGCCTGATATAAGATCAGATTGAGTAAGTACTAGTAGTGCTCCGCTATCTTCGAGCATATAACGTATGCGTTCCGCCGGATAACCGGGATCAATTGGAACATATGCTGCACCAGATTTCAGCACCGCCAATAAGCTTATTATCATCTCAATAGAGCGTTCCATCACTAACGCGATAAGCATACCAGGCCTTATACTAAACTCAAGAAGATAATGTGCCAACTGGTTCGCTCTAGCATTCAGTTCAGCATAGGTCAGTTGTTCATCCTGAAAAACCAGCGCAACTGCTTTCGGGGCACGAATCACTTGTTGCTCAAACAACGCATGGATCGTTTGTGGCTTACCAGAATCAACGACAGTGTTGTTCCATTCATGCACAATCTGATGATACTCTGATTGTGTGAATATTGGCAGATGCAATACCGGCTGATCAGATTTGTCCACAATACTATTTAGTAGCACATTAAAATGGCTGATCATCCGGATGATCGTTTGTTTATCAAACAGGTCCGTACTATACTGGAATATCCCGGTTAATCCATCTGATATTTCATACAACTCCAGCATTAAATCATATTTAGCATTACCTGTATCCAGCTCAACCTTATCTGTTTGTAATCCTGCAATATCGAGATTCTGTACTGTCGGCAGGTTCTGCATAGCAAACATCACCTGAAAAAGCGGTGAGTAGCTTGCATGGCGTTCTGGTTGTACAGCTGAAACAATAGATGAGAAGGATACATCCTGGTGAGTAGCAGCATCCCGTGTTGTCTGCTTTACTTGTGCCAACAAGTCTGAAAATATCTGATGGTCAGTAAGCTGAGTGCGAAACACCAGCGTATTTGCAAAAAAGCCGATCAGAGGCACTATTTCACTACGTTGACGGTTCGCAAATGGCACACCTACGAGAATATCATATTGCCTGCTATATCGGGCTAACAAAACATTAAAAGCAGCTAGTAATACCATAAATAAAGTAGCACCATGCTGTTTTGCAAGGCCACGTAACTTCTGTACACAATCAATTGCCAGAGTAAAATGTACGTGTCTGCCACGAAAAGTCGGGCTGGACGGACGCGGTCTGTCCGTTGGAAGCTGTAATAATACAGGGGCATTGGCTAATTGAGTCTTCCAGTAATCCAGGTGGTCTGCCAGAACATCACCTTGCATTTGATTTCTTTGCCAGATCGCATAGTCCACATACTGAATCGATAAGTCAGGAAGTGGGGATGAATTGCCTGCGATAAAGGCAGAATACAGGCTTGATAATTCTTGTAGCAGAAGTCCTGCAGACCATCCATCACCAATGAGATGATGCATCGTAATCATTAAAACATATGATTGCGTAGGTGGCTGTGTTGACAAAGCCAATAAGCTGCAACGAAACAGCGGCCCTTGTTCTAAATCAAGGACGGTCTGTGCAGCATACCTGACAAGAACCTGTATTTCATCCTGTTGTTGTGCCTCTGTCAGATGAGACAGATCCAGACGGGATAGCGCAAAATTTACAGGATGAATAACCTGCATTGGTTCTCCCCGATCATTAACGGAGAAAGTCGTACGCAGTACTTCATGACGATTGACAATTTCAGTCAGAGCAATTTGCAAAACCTCAATCTGCAAATCACCTTTCATTTGGATCGCATAAACTTCATTATAGGCAGTACTTCTGGTCTCAATCTGTTCCTGCAGCCACAAACTTTCCTGAGTAAAAGAAAGCGGAATTGACTCCAGATTTGTTCGGGAAACCGGTTGAATGCCGGATATCTCAGTTCCGTGATTCTGATTTGCTTCTGATAGAAATGCGATCAGTGCATTTTTTTTTGATTGCAGGCGTATATGCAATGCAGGCGTCATCACACCTTTTGGCATTCTGATCTTCAGTTGATTGTCAGATACCCGGAGTTTTATCCCTGATTCGTGCAGCTCAAGAATAAAGTCTTCAATAGATTGCTTTGTGATATCATCAGCCATATCTTTATCCTTAAAATCAGTGTTCAGCAAAACCCTGGAATATCATAGCCTGATATAATAAAACCACTATATGTCACAATGTTAACTCTTCACTAAGCTCAGATGGGGCCTCATCAGTTTCATTTTCCATCTCACGTAAAACCCATGCTGCACTTAACCATATCGTCAACTTCTCAACAGAAGTGTCCATCAATATGTTTATGGGTACCTTAATTGACAGATCTTGTGCTATCCGGCTTCTGATATCAATATTCATCAGCGAGTCCATCCCTAATTCAACCCAGGGCTGGGTCGGTGGAATCTGATGTGATGCTGAATAGCCTAAGATATGTGCGACTTGTTCGCTGAGATAAAGACTGAGTTGTACTTTACGCTCACCAGGATCAGCCTCAGCCAGACGAGTCTTCCACCCCATCTGATCAGATGATGTCTCTGTTTCAACGGGTTGATACTGACGATCAAATCCAGCAAAGAATGGATCCTTTGCCTGTTCTGTTGCCAGGAATTTCTGCCAGTTGACAGGCACAACACCAACATGTGAATTAAGAGTGTACTCCGGCAGTACACTTTGCTGCAATAAATACACAAAGCTTCGCATACCCTGTACAGGCTGAATATCACCCTTGCCATACTCGGCCATACGTGTGCGTTCACGTCGTACCATTTCTGCTGCTGCACCAACTTCGGACCAGGGCCCCCAGCTGATACTCAACGCTGGCAACTGGCGCGCCTGTCGATAATAGGTCAGTGCATCAAGAAACGCATTTGCGGCAGAATGATTCGACTGCCCAGGACTACCGAACAGACTGGCAACGGAGGAGAACAAAACAAAAAAATCTAATGGGAATGTTTGAGTCAGATCATGCAGGTGCCAAGCACCATATATTTTCGGCATGAATACAGATTCAAATTTACCCCAGGACTGATTATTCAATGTTCCATCATCCAGAACACCTGCGGCATGAATCACGCCACCTAGTGGGGCATCGGCCGGGATGTCAGCGAGCACCTGAGCCAACCGGTCACGCTGACTGACATCAACCTGGCGCACTACAACAACAGCACCAGATGTTATCAGTTTGTTAATAATATGCTGTGCATCCGACGCTGGCTGGCTTCGACCAAGCAACAATACATGTTTCGCGCCCTGTTCCACCAGCCAAGAAGCGACCAGCAGGCCAAGCCCACCCAGTCCACCAGTCACCAGATAGGTGCGATCTGCTCGAACCACGCTATCATCCTGATCCCTCCTCTGCATCTCAGATCGCGCCAGATCAGTAGATTCAGGGTAAGACGCTAACCGGGCAACATACCGCACTCTCTGGCGTAATGCGATCTGACGCTCTGCCGGATTGATTGCGGTATCCTGTGTCAGCAGTTCAGCACAAAGATCTTCTGCCTGGTGCTCTGTCGATGAAATCTGACCTCCCAGGTCAATACAACGACAATGCCACTCTGTGTGTTCCAGCACCAGCGTTTTACCCAGCCCCCAGAGCGGGGCCTGAATCAGATTATCCACAGTATCATCAGGTAGAACTGCTTGCGCATCACGTGTCACCAGATACAAATCAGGTTGCACGGCACATTGTTGCAACAACCCCTGTATCAGATATAAGGTTGTTGTACAAATATCTTCGAGCCTGTTTTTCAGAACCTCTGTGTTAAGCTCAAGCGGAACATCCAAGCCCCACAGTTGTACCACACCACGAATCTGTGGCAGTGCTGCCAATAATTTCTCATAGTCTGTCGGTTGATCTGGCCGGATCTGATAAGTCTGAACTACCTCACCTACCTGCTCTGAAACTTCCACAGGCATCTCAGGATCACCAGGGTATACCAGAACTGGTTGTTCTCCACACCGGGCTAATTGTGTCGCCAGGGCACTTCCGAGGCCTTGTGAATCTGCAAATAACAACCAGGTACGCCCGGTATTCAGTTGCCGCTCGTCGGTAGCACTCGCCTGCGCCAGTAATACATTCTGGGCAAACTCTTTATCCAGTATATGTGTTGCAGCAGCGAATCCATTCTGCAACAGCAGCGCTTCCCAGGCATCCACATTCAGTAACGGATGCGTCTTGCGCTGATCCTCAAAACGCCACCAGCCATCAGTCAGACCAAATGTCAGATCCACCCAATCCCGGGGATGGGTTGCTTCCAGCAGCAATAACATCCCATTCGGCTGTAACAAATGCTGAACATGTGTCAGAGTCGTGCACAAGTCACGAGTCGCATGCAAAACGTTTGCCGCAATCACAATATCGTAATAAGACAGGTTAAAGCCTTGTTCAGTCAGCGGCTGCTCAATATCCAGTTTCTGATAATGCACAAATGGGTATGCTGCAAATTTTTCGCGCGCGATTGTGAAAAAATTGGCTCCGATGTCGGTAAATACATACTCGGTCTGATCCTGCGGCAGCAACGGCAGAATACCTGCCGTTGTGCCACCGGTACCTGCGCCGATTTCCAGAATACGGATACCCTGTCCTTCAGGCCGCAGGGCCAGCACCTGCTTCACTACCTCACGTACCACCTTGTTCATCGCATCGGCTGTCGGCGAACCCTGATAGATCTGATTGACGCGCGTCGCATCACCATTCGGAAATAACAGTTCCAGCGGATCCTGTGTCCCACGCAGAACCGGACCGAGCTGTTCAGCGCAAGGCGCAAGTAGATTCAGTTCTGCTTCAATCAGGTTGCCGTATACAGTATGTAAACGTTGCCTTTCATCTTCAGGTGATCGAAGTTCCGGAGTAACCAGTACCTGCCAGGCACCCTCGTTCCACTGTACGATACCTGCCTCACTCAATAACCCTAACAACCGTTGCAGGAGACGCTGGTATGCCGGAATGACACCTGTCTGACGCACCAATTGTTCATTTTGCCATATCTTACCAGCGATAAACTCCACACCCATTTCAGTAAATGCTGCCAGAATGTAATCCAGACACAGCCCCGATATCTGGTCTGCTGCTGCCACCTGTTGCTGCACTTCCGGTGCTCCCAGCCAACCTGACCCGGATGTCGCCAGTGCCCGGCTCAATGTTGTGACCGGAGGCAGATAGGTCGGGATACGACCAAAGCAGGGTTGTTGCCGCCAACAAACCTCATACAACCAGTCTCGCCAGACATCAGTACCCAGCACCGTATGTTGTGGTGCCGCACGCAGCATAAAGCCGGTTATGCGCACCAGTACTTTACCTTCTGTATCCAACAGTTGGATATTCCAGCACTGGTCTGCTGTGCGTTGCGCATAACACCACCATTCGCGACCAGTGACCGCTTCGAACTGAGTTAACTCATCCAGCGCAAAAGGTAACAAAGTCCCGGTAGATTCATCTCCTGCTGATACAGACAATGCACCAGGTAATTGGAAGCAGGCATCAAGAAGTCCGGGATGCAGACGATACGACTGAAACTGTTCGATCACCTCTGGCAACATGAGTCGTCCCAGTACGCTATCGGTATCGCACCAGACCGCCGCAAGCCAACGGAACTGCGGACCAAACTGGATCTGTTGCGCCCGTGTGGCAGCATCCAGCCGGACTAAATCAACCGCTGTGGTACAAGTTGTCTGTAATATTGCAATATCCTGCACAGCGGCCTGTGCGATCATTGGTGCCAGCGTACCACTGGCATGTGTCTGTATACCAACCTCAACCTGTCCGGTCTCAA
>JAHDCB010000093.1 GCA_020630035.1 Gammaproteobacteria bacterium | reverse complement strand
GTAATAGTCGTTCTATTGCGACGAATTGCAACACAGTCAGCGCAGAAAAGGGCCAGAATCAAGCCTTGAAGCTGATTGAGAACACCCCCTAGCAAAGGCGAGGCGAAAAAGCACAGTCTTTTTCATTGGTGCTCCTTCTTACTGAAAGGACTCATGGCATGTCCACCACTGCTTTGCGACACGATTGGACCCTGGCTGAAATACAGGCACTATATGGCCTGTCATTTAATGATTTGTTATTTCAGGCACAAACCGTGCATCGTGCAAACTTTGATCCGAACGAAGTCCAGGTTAGTACATTGCTATCAATTAAAACCGGTGCCTGTCCTGAAGATTGCGGCTATTGCTCGCAAAGTGCCCGGCACCAGACCGGGCTAGAACGCGAAAAGCTGATGTCATTGCCGGAGGTGGTTGCTGCCGCCCAGGCTGCGAAAGACCAGGGCTCCACGCGCTTTTGTATGGGTGCCGCCTGGCGCAACCCGACTGATAAAAGCCTGGATAAGGTGATTGACATGATCCAGGCGGTGCGCGATCTGGGGATGGAAACCTGCGTTACCCTGGGTATGTTGAGTGCAGAACAAAGCGCACGGCTGAGCGAAGCCGGGTTGGATTATTACAATCATAATCTGGATACATCGCGCGAATTTTATGGCCAGGTGATCAGTACCCGTACCTTTGATGATCGGTTGGATACGCTGCAACATGTGCGCGATGCCGGGATTAAGGTATGTTCCGGAGGCATCCTCGGTCTGGGTGAGCAGCCGCGTGATCGTGCACGTTTGCTGCAGGAACTGGCGAACCTGCCGGAACATCCTGAATCAGTACCGATTAACCAACTGGTGCCGGTGGCCGGTACACCTTTATACGATGCAGATCAGGTCGATTCACTTGATTTCGTGCGCACCATCGCGGTTGCTCGTATCCTGATGCCACAGAGTTATGTGCGTTTATCTGCGGGTCGTACTGAGATGGGTGACGAAATGCAGGCATTGTGCTTTATGGCCGGGGCTAACTCTATCTTTTACGGTGAGCGACTGTTAACCACGGACAATCCTGAAGCGGATCAGGATCGACAATTATTTGATCGACTGGGTCTGCACTCGCAGGCAGAGCCAACATCTGTTTCTGCTGCAGCTGTTACATGACCCCAGCATCTCAGGCACTGGTGGACTATAAGGGTCATCCTGCCCGGGTGACTGAGGTCGCAGATAAAATTGTGCTTGCCCTGCCGGATGGTAAGACCAAAAAGGTGCGGGAGAAGGATATTCGGTTGTTGCACCCGGGCCCGGTCACGGATCTGACTACATTACCAGACCAGATACCGGACGTGGCTGAGGCCTGGGAGCTCCTGCAAGGGGAACAGACCACCCTGGCAGAACTGGCGGAACTGGTTTGCGGTGCTTACAGCCCAGCCAGTGCCTGGCAGGTCTGGCAGCTATTGCGGGATGGGCGTCATTTCAGCGGCGACCTGGAGGCTATTCAGGTCCATACCCCGGAACAGGTTGCGCAGATAGACGCGGTGCGGGCACAGAAACAACAGACGAAACTGGCCTGGCAAGCCCTGCTGGAACACATCCAGGCAGCCCAACTGACGGCAGCAGACCGTCAGCAAATGACTGAAGTAGAGCGGGTTGCCCTGGGTATGACGGCACGCAGCCGTATTCTGAGTGCGTGTAATGTGCCGAATACACCAGCGGATGCACATCAACTGCTGGTACGTTGTGGCTATTGGCCGGTACAAGAAAACCCCTGGCCACGTCGTTGTGGTGCAGTATTGGAAACGGCTGCCTTGCCGGTGCCGACATTGCTGGCAGAAGACCGGTTGGATCTGACCCATCTGACGGCCTGGGCAATAGACGACGCTGGCAACCAGGATCCGGATGATGCGGTCAGTCTGCAGGGTGACTACCTGTGGGTACATATTGCGGATGTTGCGGCACTTGTTACGCCGGACAGCCCGTGGGATCTGCTGGCCCGTGAACGTGCCAGCACCTTATATCTGCCGGAACAGACCCACTGGATGTTGCCGCCAGAACTGATTCAGCAGTTGGGTATGGGGCTGGCAGAAACCAGTCCGTCATTGTCCGTTGGTTGTCGCTTTGATGGTGAACAACTGTGTGATATCCGGGTTGAGCCAAGTCAGGTGCAGGTGCAGCGTATCACCTATGATGCCGTGGACCAGCGTTTGCAGGAACCTGATTTTGCAGCACTGGCTGAGTTGACCCAGGCATATCGCAGTCGGCGGATGGCGCACCAGGCGATCCAGTTGGAATTGCCGGAGGTCGCGATTAAGTTGTCGGATCAACAGATACAGATCAGGCCCTGTTATCCAACGCCGAGCCGTAGCCTAGTGGCAGATGCGATGATCATGGCAGGCGAAGCGGTCGCGTTGTATGCGCAACAGCATGACATCTCCATCCCCTATGCCATGCAACCTGCACCGGACAAACTGGAACATCCGCAGACACTGGCGGAAAAATATGCCTGTCGGCGCAGCCTGAAGCCAAGTCGCACCTTGCTGGAGCCAGCGCCACATGCGGGTTTGGGGCTCAGTTGCTATACACGTTGCACTAGCCCATTACGACGATATGCTGACTTATTAGTACACCAGCAATTACGCAGCTATTTGCGTCATCAGAACCCTCGTGCCCATGCAGATCTTAAAGATGCCATGCTGGCATTGGACGAAACAAACAGCCGGAACCGACGGGCAGAGCGCCATACTAATCTGCACTGGAAACTGTTGTATCTGCAACAACACCCTGATTGGGAGGGTGAGGCAGTGATTGTGGCGCTGGATGAACGGAAAACAACCTTACTGCTACCCTGTCTGGCCCTGGAGACCCGGATTCGTCGTCAGCGTCAGCACCAGCTGGATACCACACTTCGGGTCAGAGCGCAGTCAATAGACATTGCGCAACAGGTGGTTAGTTTTCAGGTGATCTGAGTCGCTTCTGCTAAAATATGGCCTTTTAATCTTAGTATTCCCCGCAGCTTGCTGCGGGGACAAAACCATGGGGGTTCCAAAGGGGGAGAAGCGTAGCTCTCGCCCCTTTGGTCGTGGGCGAGGTTGCATACTTCGCCCACGATTTAATTTGATTCCGATAGTTATCTCAACAGGAGAATTCTGACTGTGTCTGCACAAAACGATGCTGCTTTCTTACGCATGTTTCTCGTTATTCTTGGCGCGTTATTTGCCTTTACGATGGGTATTCTGGTCATGGCGCATTCTGTTTCTGCCGAGTTACGTGCCAACCAGCCTGATGCTGCCAGGGTGGTAGCTCAGACAGAAGCACGCATTGCTCCGGTGGCTCAGGTCAGTATTGCCGGACAAGAACCGGCAGCACCTCCGGCGGTGGTAAAAACGGGTGCTGAGATTGTGGCGCAGGCCTGCAATAGTTGCCATATGAGTGGCATTCTGGGTGCGCCGAAGGTTGGTGACCAGGCAGCCTGGGAGGCACGCATGGTACAGGGAATTGACAGCCTGTATCTGAATGCGATCAATGGTAAAGGTGGTATGCCAGCCCGGGGTGGTGCCGCAGATCTGACGGATGACGATGTTCGTGCGGCAGTAAACGATATGCTGACAAACAGTGGTTTACCACAATGACGCAACCAGACACGCAACTGGAAACCTTCCCGAACCCGCAGCCACAGCGTGACTACACGATACGGATGCGGATGCCGGAGTTTACTTGTTTGTGTCCGAAGACCGGGCAGCCTGATTTTGCAACCCTGAATCTGGCCTATATTCCCGATCAGCAGTGTGTTGAGCTGAAATCACTGAAATTGTACCTGTGGTCTTATCGTGATCAGGGTGGTTTTCATGAAGCGATGACCAACCGTATCTCAGATGACCTAGTGGCTTTGCTGAATCCGCGTTATTTACGTTTGACTGCCGAGTTTAACGTGCGTGGTGGCATCTACACTACAGTGGTGGTGGAGCATCAGGCACCTGGTTGGCAGGCATCGTCGCCTGTCACATTACCTGGCTGAATCTTATGCCTTACTTTGTCTTGTTGGTTGTGTTGATCCTGGCGCTGACGTCAGGCCTGTTGATCCGAAAACTGCTGCAACGCTGCAAAACGCCGGTACCTGTTGAGCCGCCTGCAGAGGCGGATAACATCGGTGTGGCATCAGAATCAACGGAGATGGCTGAGGAACCAGCTGTTGCACAACCGGCAACTGACGAGTGTGCTGAACCTCGGCAAACCCGATATCTTAAGCCCACGCTGATTGGACTGCTGATTCTGCTCCCGGTGTGTGTGATTGGCTTGTATCTACTGATCGGTTCGCCGCAACACCTGGATGACACACCCCGGATTGTTGATAAACCCGCTCAGCCTGATGTCGAAGACCTGGTCAATCGTTTAGTGGCACATCTTGAGGCGAATCCGGACAATGCGGAAGGTTGGTTTATTCTGGGTCGCACCTATCTGAAGCTGGGCCGGCATGACACTGCAGTGCGTGCTCTGACCACAGCGCATGATCAGAACCCGACGGCGACCACCAAGGTAGCGTTGGCAGATGCATTGACCTTGCAAAATCAGGGGCAGGTGCCTGACCTGGCAGTAGCCTTGCTGGAGCAGGCGCTGGAACTCACGCCGGAGAGCCCGACCACCCTCTGGCTGTTGGGTCAGGCGGCGAAACAGCGTAACCAGATAGCACAAGCACAGGATTACTGGCAACGTACCTTGCCATTGTTACAGGAACAGCCGAAAGCGCGCGCAACCCTGCAGGCACAATTAGATGACCTGGCAGGCTTGGACACGATGGTAGGCCTTACGGTTCAGGTCAGTCTGGATCCAGCCTGGCAGAGTCAGGCAGACGCAGCGTCTGTCGTATATGTGTATGCCAAGACCACATCGGGACCGCCGTTAGCGGTCAGCAAACATACCGTAGCGGAGTTACCGCTGACAGTCCGCTTAAACGATAGTCATGCGATGTTGCCGGAGCATAAATTGTCGCAGCATATCCAGGTGCAGGTGGGGGCTCGTATCAGCCAGAGTGGGCAAGCGATAGCCCAGGCAGGTGACCTGATCAGTGCTGAAGTCACGGTGCAACCAGCAGAGCAGGCGGATGTTGTGGCGCTCGTCATTGATCAGAAACAGCCTTGAAGCCGTGGTTGTTACAAGACTTCCAGCCGGTTGCTGCAAATGGAGGTCGAGGTGATGTTGAAAAAAGCCCTGGTGACCGGAGCCGCAGTTGGCATCGGACGTGCGATTGCTCTCATGCTGGCAGAAAAAGGTTACGACCTGGTGGTGCACTATCGCAATAGCGTCGCAGAGGCTCAGGCGGTGTGTGACGAAGCCTCGGCATGGGGTGTGCGAGCAATGGCATTATCAGTAGATCTTACACAGCCAGCTGCGGCACAGAAGCTGGTGGATCAGGCGGCGGATACGTTAGGAGGCTTATCCGTACTGGTAAACAATGTGGGTAATTTTTTGCATAATTCGGCAAGTAAAACCACGGTTGACCAGTGGCAGGCGATGCTGGACTCTAACCTGAATGCCACTTTTTATACCACTGGTGCTGCCATTAAGCATTTAAAGGCGGCGCAAGCCGGGCGTATCGTCAATATTGGTGCAGCTCATGCGCAATATCTATACGCAAATAGTGATAATACTGCGTATATGATCGCTAAACACGGTGTGATTATCTACACACGCTCATTGGCACGCGAGTTAATTGCAGAGGGAATCACAGCAAATGTTGTGGCACCTGGTGTAGCCGAAAATTCGTTTGAATACGATTCTGCCTGGGAAGGTAAATTACCTCAGTTGCCCGCAGGCCGTCCGGCAACCATGGCAGATGTTACCCGGGCGGTTTGGTTTTTGATCAGCCCTGAAGCTGACTATATTACCGGACAGGTTGTAGAAGTTGCTGGTGCCTGGAACCTATAAAACTAATGATCTGAAGTTACGTACTTTCCATTGATGAGACCGAATATCAATCCTGAGGAATCCAAGTGAAATTTTGGATTTGTATAGCGATTATCTGATTGCATTACTTAGTCGGACAACAGTCACTGGTTACAGAAGTTACTCTGGCCACGAAGTCACATATTCAGCTGTTATCTGCATAACTAAAGTACATTGTGTTTTTTTCTGGGGTTATCTATGCCTGCTACTGCCAGTATTTCCGCCAATATTCCTCAAGAGCTTTCTGCAATGCTCACAACAATTGCCGAAGCTGAAGCACGTTCTAAAAGCTACTATGTTCAGAAGGGTTTGGAAACGCTTCTCCAGCAGCGTCTGGAAGACTTGGAAGACTACCAGGATGCCAGGAACGCCCATGATAAATTTGTGGCTTCCGGAGAACAAGGGATGCCGTTTGAAGAAATGAAAAAAGAGCTTAATCTCTAGATAATGTATATCGTTGCTTTTGGAAAACAGGCCAGGCAAAAAAAGAATTTTATGCGTT
>JAHDCB010000092.1:1249-6441 GCA_020630035.1 Gammaproteobacteria bacterium | reverse complement strand
AGGTATTGTTGTGCACACCTGGCCAGGGTGTAGCAGATGGTGCGTATGGCCTCCGGGATATTGTGACGCCAGGCTTGAGCTGCTTCGATATTGGTATACAGCACCCGATAATCACCCTGGCGACTCAGGTGGTCCACCAGTGCCAGCAGACAGGTTGTTTTGCCGGTCTGGCGGGGCGCATGCAATACAAAATAACGTTGTTGTGCGATCAGGCGCTCAATCTTGGATAGATCGATCCGTGTCAGCGGATCGATCATGTAGTTCAGATCTGGCCTGGAAGGCCCGGCATCGTTAAAAAATAACGGTGTTACTCTCAGACCAGTCCGATCGCATGCAGAAAGATCAGTGCAATACCAAGCGGTGCCAGATAACGGATCAGGAACCACCACAGGGCGAAGCCTCGGGTTAGTGCCAGTCCTTGTTCGGAGAAGCGGCGTTGTGCTGACCAGGCGGTGAATAACGCGATCAGCAGTCCGCCGAGTGGTAGCAGGATATTGCTGGCCAGATAGTCTTTCAGATCAAAGAATGTTTTGCCGAACCATTGGTATTCTGCGCCGGACCATTGGTTGAATGACAGCACTGAACCAATACCCAGCACCCAGGCCAGCCCGGTGACTAACAGGGTGGCGCGTAGTCGGCACCATTGCCAGCGTTCGGTCAGCCAGGCAACCGCTGGTTCGACCAGTGAAATGGCAGAAGACCAGGCGGCGATCAGCAGCAGGATAAAGAACAGGCTGCCGAAGAATTGTCCGCCGGGCATATTGCCGAATGCAATCGGTAGGGTGACGAATACCAAGCCAGGGCCAGCTCCTGGGGTCAGGTCGTTCGCAAAGACCAGTGGAAAGATGGCCATGCCCGCCAGCAGTGCAATCACCGTATCGGCTAACGCGATTATCAGTGTGGCGCTGGCAATGGAGGTCTGCTGTGGCATGTAGGCGCCATAGATCATGATGGCCCCCATGCCGAGACTGAGGGTGAAAAAGGCATGACCAAGTGCGGCCAGCAGCGGTTCTGGGGTGAAGTTACAGGTCTCTGCCTGACAGGTATAGAACACAGCCTGAAAGTTCACATTGAATAAATAATCCAGGCCCTGCATAAATTTGCCGCTAGCCATCGCATAGCCAACCAGCAGAATCAGCAGCCCGGCCAGCGCAGGCATCAAGATACGTACCAGTTTTTCCAGACCATTCCGCACACCGCGTGCGACCACTGTTGCTGTCAGCAGCATGAATAAACTGTGCCAGAATAATAAAGTCCACGGTGAGGTAGTCAGTTCACTGAATAAGGCACCGGAGGTGGTTTTGTCCAGGCCGTTCAGGTTGCCGCTGACTGCTTCCGGGATATAGGCAAATGCCCAGCCGGCAATCACGCTGTAAAACGACAGGATCAGGAACCCGGCAATCACTCCCATCCAGCCAACGATTTGCCAGCGGTTGGTGGCACCTTGTGACTTTGCCAGATGGCGCATAGTATGAATCGGGCTTTGTCTGCCCTCACGACCCAGCATGATTTCTGCCATCATCACGGGTACGCCGATCAGTGCGATACAGGCCAGGTAGACCAGAACAAAGGCACCGCCGCCGTATTCACCAGTGATATAAGGAAACTTCCAGATATTGCCGAGCCCGACCGCCGATCCGGTAGCGAGCAGAATAAATGCGATACGGCTAGTCAGCTTGGGGGTTGTCGTTGTTGCCATCGTTCGACTCTCTGTTCAGTGTGGAAAGCAGATCACATGTTTCGCATCAATCCGCAGGCGGATGTTGTCGCCAACGGCGGGGTTATGATGGCTGGGAAACAGGGACAATAAACGGGTATTCTGTGAGCTGCGCAATGTATACAGAATTTCAGCACCCTTAAATGCCTTGGCAACAATCCTGGCCTGAATCGGGCCTTGGGTATCGGGTACCAGGTCATCCGGGCGTAGCAGGATATCGACCCATTGTCCTGGTGTACTGTTTAATGACTTAAGGGGTGTATGCGGGCCAGGCTGTAAGGTGCCGAACTCGGTTGCCAGTGTGCCATCTGCCAGTACCTGGCCAGGAATAAATTCACCCTGGCCAATAAAATTTGCTACAAATCGGGTCTTTGGCTTGTGGTACAGATTGTAGGGTGTATCCCATTGCTGAATCCGGCCCTGATGCATCAGGCCAATCTGGTCAGATACGGCGAAGGCTTCATGCTGGTCATGTGTGACCAAGATAGCGGTTACCTGTTCTGTCTTCAGCAGGTCGCGTACCTCCAGACTAAGCCGTTCGCGCAGTTCAACGTCCAGGTTAGAAAAAGGCTCATCCAGCAGCAAGAGTGCCGGACTGGGTGCCAGGGCACGTGCCAGCGCTACGCGCTGTTGCTGTCCACCGGATAGTTCATGTGGATAACGGCGGCTGAGGTGGGTCAGATCAACGGCTGCCAGCAGTTGGTCAATACGCGCCTGACGTCTGGTCTTTGACTGCTGGTGCAAGCCGAAGGCGACATTATCTGTGACCGTCAGATGCGGGAATAAGGCGTAGTCCTGAAATACCATCCCGATCGCCCGCTGTTCCGGTGGCAGGCCGCCGGTCGCATCGGCCAGCCGTTGCTGATTGAGATGAATACTACCGGATTGCAGCGGCTCGAACCCGGCGATGGCGCGCAGTGCAGTTGTTTTGCCGCATCCACTGCTGCCGAGCAGGCTGACGATATCTCCTGCCTGGACCTGACATGACAGATCATTCAGTACCACCTGACCGGCATAGCCGACCTGGATCCGGTCTAGTTGCAGCATCAGGTCTGTTCACCACACAACAAAAATTCCAGCAGGGCCTTTTGCGCGTGTAGCCGATTTTCTGCCTCTTCCCAGACCACACTGTGTGGTCCGTCAAGCACTTCAGCACTGACCTCCAGGCCCCGGTAGGCCGGTAGACAGTGCATAAATAATACATCCGGTGCTGCTTCAGCCAGCAAGGCTGGTGTGACCTTGTATGGCGTAAAGGCGGCTTGTCGTTCGGTTTTGGTATTTTCCTGACCCATGCTGACCCAGGTATCAGTGACCACCAGGTCGGCGTTTACCACGGCCTGTTGTGGATTGCGTACTATCTGGCAGCTCGTGCCAGCAGACTGCAACAATTCGGTATCTGGTTCATAGCCTGCCGGGCAGGCAATCCGTAGCTGAAAGCCAAATTGTTGTGCCGCTTCAATATAGGTATGGCACATATTATTACCATCACCTATCCAGGTGACGATTCGCCCGGCAATATCGCCCCGGTGCGCAGCATAGGTCTGCATGTCTGCCAGTAGCTGACACGGATGATTCCAGTCGGTCAGCCCGTTAATCACGGGCACTTGTGAATGTTGTGCAAATGTTCTGACTCTGGCATGTTCAAATGTACGGATCATCACTATGTCCACCATGCTGGAAATGACCCGTGCTGAATCTGCCAGTGATTCACCCCGACCAAGCTGGATGTCACGTGGAGACAGAAATAATGCTGATCCACCAAGCTGGGCCATGCCGGTCTCAAAAGAAACTCGGGTGCGGGTCGAGGCCTTATCAAACAACATCGCCAGTACCTTGCCAGTCAGCAGGGTGGTATGGGTATGTCCAGCCTGTTGTTGTGCCTTCAGCTCATTTGCCCGCCGGATAATGGTTTGCAGCTCGGTCCGGTTCAGGTCGAATAAACTCAGAAAATGCCGGGTGCCAGGGGTTGGTTTTAACATGTGGTGGTTGTACAAAAAGTATGGATGAGATGGCTGAGCTGGCTTACCAAATGGTCGGCTTCTGTATTATTCAAAATCAGTGGTGGTAATAAACGGACGACCTGGCCGGCAGTGACATTGATCAGCAGGCTGTGGTCCAGTGCCCGCTGCACCAGCTCGCCACAGGGACGGTCCAGTTCAATGCCAATCATCAGGCCCTTGCCGCGTATGTCGCGTATGCCAGGACAATCTGCCAGGGCCTGGCGCAGGTCAGTCAACAGGCGGGCACCGACAGTGGCCGCCCGGGCGGGTAAATCTTCCGCTTGTAAGGTGCGACAGGTCGCCAGTGCAGCGGCACAGGCCAGTGGATTGCCGCCGAATGTTGAACCATGCGAACCCGGGGTGAATAATTCGGCTGCATGACCTCGAGCCAGGCAGGCACCGATCGGCACACCATTGCCCAATGCCTTCGCCAGGGTGATCACATCTGGTTGTATGCCGGACTGTTGGTAGGCAAACCAGGTCCCGGTACGTCCCATCCCGGACTGAATTTCATCCACCATCATCAGCCAACCGTGTTGATCGCATAAACGTCGGATATCTGCCAGATAATCCGGCTGTGGTACCTGAATGCCACCTTCACCCTGGATTGGCTCGACCAGAACCGCAACAATGTCAGTCTGTTGCGCAGCGAGTGCTGTCAGTGCTGTCGTATCGTCATACGGTGCTCTTACAAAGCCTTCGACCAGAGGGGCAAAGCCTTGCTGGATCCGGGTATTCCCGGTCGCACTCAGGGTGGCCAGGGTACGTCCGTGAAAGCTATGTTCCAGCACAATGATTTTGGGTTGCGCTATCCCGCGCTGATGTCCCCACAATCGGGCCAGTTTGATGGCAGCTTCATTTGCCTCAGCACCGGAATTAGCAAAAAATGCCCGATCCATGCCGGCTTGTGCAGTCAGGACTGCACCCAGCTCAGCCTGTAATGCCACCTGATACAGGTTCGATGTATGTAACAGCCGACCAGCCTGTTCCTGGATAGCAGCAGTCACTGCCGGATGTGCATGGCCTAATCCGCACACCGCAATACCGCTGAGGGCGTCCAGGTAACGTCGATCCTGGTCATCGAATAACCAGCAGCCGGAGCCATAGGAAAACGTCACGGGCAATCGTGTGTAGGTAGACATCAGAGGCATGGTAAGGAAAGATTATTCAGGTGAGGAGCAGGAGATCAGGGAGATGTGAAATGTCATGATAGATGGGAGCAACCATTCTGGATTGCGCAGGGAGCGAAGGGTAATACCAGATCGGGCTGAAAGCAAGATACAAATCAGGGGCGTTTGCTGCTATGAGCCGGGCGTACCAACAGGCCGGTGACTGCCTGGGGCAATTGTGTAACGACCAGTTGCATACCGGGTTGCAGTTGTGGTGAACGCACCAGTATGCGCGGTGGCTGGCCTGGCTGACGCGATTCTCCGAGCTGTTCTACGGTGATCGGTTGCAGGCGTTGTGTCTGGTCC
>JAHDCB010000092.1:0-1239 GCA_020630035.1 Gammaproteobacteria bacterium | reverse complement strand
TGGCTGCCATATAAGGCAGTCGGAGGGATAGCGACGACATCACGCAATACCGGCAGGTTCAGATTAAGTGTAATAAATTGCCCCTGCGCCAGGCCTTGAGGTTGGCCTTGTATGGTGAAGATGGCTTCGAGACTGTCAGTACCGGCCGCAATCTCACCGCCCAGGCGATCCAGTCTGCCCTGTACCAACTGGTTTTCCAGGCGGCCGGTTGCTACGAGAGTTGCACCTGCGGTGAGTGTTTGGCGTAGATGTGTTGTATACCGCTCCGGCACCGGGGTACGGATCACCCAGGCATCAGTATCATATACATGTAGCATGACTTCGCCAGGGCGGACTCGTTGCCCG
This sequence comes from Gammaproteobacteria bacterium, assembly GCA_020630035.1. Lineage (GTDB taxonomy): Bacteria > Pseudomonadota > Gammaproteobacteria > Chromatiales > Chromatiaceae > JAHDBG01. The sequence goes on along the minus strand of JAHDCB010000092.1, from coordinate 894 downwards.
GGCGAGACAGAAACCTGGCTGATAATGCCATTAAAAGGGGCCTTGATCTGGCAGCGCTGCACTGCCAACATGGCTTGTTGTTGTCCTGCCTCGGCCTGGGCAACACGTGCCTGAGCAGTTGCCAGGCGTGTTGTATGTTCGGTAATCTGTTGCTCACGTGTGGTTAAGGCAATCGCGCGTTGTTGTACCAACTGCCGGGCATTATCCAGAGCAGATTGGGTCGTGACTTTTTTAGCCACCAGATTGCGCAGTCGCTGCTCTTCACTGCGTGCCAGATTCAGCAGGCGCCGTTCACGTGGCAAGGTTGCCTGATTTGCCTGATGCCGGATATGTTCTGCTTCGACTTGTGCCTGAGCTTCTGCCAGTTGTGCGGTCATTTGCGTCAGGCGCAACTGAGCTTCTTGATCATCCAGTTGTATCAGAACCTGTTCGCGTTGTACTGTATCACCGGCCAGGTGATGTACAGCGAGCACCTCGGCTTCTACGGCAGCAGACAGGCGCGTGGTCCATAATGATTCGACACGTCCGTATAGTGTCAGGTTAGGGACGTAATCGCCGGGTGTAACCGGTATCACTTCGACTAACCAGGCCTTTTCCTGTGTAGCCACAGGTTCTGGTTGTGGCTTGCTGGCGATCAGCCACCAGGCTGATAGTATCGCCAGAATGATGATCCCGAGGGGTAATAGTCGCCATAGCTTGCGCTTGAAGGCTTGATTTTGCATACGTTTACGGCAGGAATAGAAATCGAAATCAAATTTAAATCGTGGGCAGGTTTAACCTCGCCCACGACCAAAGGGGCGAGAGCTACGCCTCTCCCCCTTTGAAAACCCCCATTGTATTGTGTAGTGGTCTAATAATCTCGTACCACACGAAGGGGTAAGTTACCCTGACCCT
>JAHDCB010000091.1 GCA_020630035.1 Gammaproteobacteria bacterium | reverse complement strand
CCCCTGACAGGTAACGCCGAAACGAATTTTATGTGCCCCAGCTATTACGCCACATCAGTTTGAATCGCACCCCTGCAGGCATGAGTATGTGACAAGATACTCCTGATCTGTTAGAGTCGCGCGACAACTCTTACTGCTGCCCATTTATAATATTCTGACCCCTTTTTTAAGGAGGCATATATGCTGAATCGTTATCTGGCGAATGCCTTGATCGCCTGCATGGCACTGTTATCGTCCCATCTGTATGCGGCAACTTGTGACTTCAAAGTGGAAGACGACTGGAATAGTGGTTTTACGTCTTCTGTCAGCATTACCAACGATACGAATGAAACGATTAACGGCTGGACGGTAGCAATTGACTTTGCAGGCAGCGCCCAGATCACGGGTGCCTGGGATGCGACAGTCAGTGGCAATGGTCCCTATCAGGCGGTTAATGCGAGCTATAACGCTACGATTGAACCGGGCAATACGGTGCAGTTCGGCTTTAATGCGCAGAAAACGACGCCGAACTCACCGGCACCGGTACCGACACTCAGTGGTATTTGTGGTGATGCCGGGCCGACTGATCCGCCGGAAGAGCCTCAGCCGCCGGAACCGGAACCAGTGGCATCTGCGCAGTGTGACTATATTCTTCAGAACCAATGGGGAGAAGGCTTTACCGCAACAGTCAGAATTACGAATACATCCCAGCAAGCCATGAATGGCTGGACTGTGTCCCTGGCGTTTCCTGCAGGTGCTGCCATTACCCACAGTTGGGACACGAGTCTCAGCGGTAGTAACCCCTACCTGGCAACGCATAAAAACTACAACTCAACAATACAATCGGGTGGTGTGGTTGAATTTGGCTTTAACGGCAGTAAATCGTCGGCAGGGGTTGATGTGACACCGGTATTGGGTGGTATCTGCGATCCGGATGCAGAGCCAAATCGGTCCCCGGTGGCCCAGGCGACCGCCTCCCCTCAGCAGGGAGCAGCCCCCCTGGCCGTCAGCTTCAATGGCAGTGGGTCTGCCGATCCCGAGGGCGATAATCTGACTTATCGCTGGGATTTGAGCGATGGCACCACAGCAAACACGGTGAACGCGGCGCATACCTATACGACTGCGGGGGCTTATCCGGTCTCTCTCACAGTGACAGATACCGCCGGTAATGCGGATACGATCAGCCTGACGGTGACAGTGACGGCACCGAATCAGTCACCCGTTGCCCAGGCAACTGCGTCACCGCAGCAAGGAGCTGCACCTTTAGCTGTCAGCTTTAATGGCAGCGGCTCTACCGATCCGGATAGCGATAATTTGACGTATCTCTGGGATCTGGGTGACGGTACCACCGCCAATACTGCCACAGTGACGCATACCTATACCACTGTGGGTAGCTATTCAGTATCTCTCACGGTGACGGATACGGCGGGCAATACAAATACGGTTAGCCTGACCGTATCAGTGACAGACCCGGGAACAGATCCGGTGACGCCGACGGCACTGTATAGCCTGGACGCTGTGCGTTCCTCATTGCATTTTGTCTCGACTAAAAAAGTGCATGTTATTGAAACGCATACTTTTGGCACATTGAGTGGCAGCATTGCGGCAGATGGACAGGCGGCAGTCAGTATTGACCTGAACAGTGTGCAGACGGGTATTGATATTCGCAATGAACGGATGCGCGAACACCTGTTTGAAACCGCAACCTTCACACATGCAGAAATCACCCTGAACGTGGTCATGTCGGATATCACTGATCTGGCAGTAGGCGAGTCGTTACAACGCACCATCATACCGACCGTCGATCTGCACGGCGTCTCTGTACCGCTGTCGGCTGAAGTGCTGATTACCAAGCTCACAGATGATACGCTCCTGGTGCAGAACATCAGTCCGGTGGTTGTGAAGGCAGCGGATTTTGATCTGATTGATGGGATAGAAGTGTTGCGGAATCTGGCTAACCTCACTGTGATCAGTTATTCGGTGCCGACTAACTTCACCCTCCTCTTTAATAAACAATGATTGTGGGAGGAAAGATCATGCATATCAGCAACGTCCTGATATCCACAATTATCTGTACCATTGGTGGTGCTGTATTGCTGGCGGCACAATCAGCGCAGGCTGCCACCTGTCAGTACCAGGTGGTCAACGAATGGAACCAGGGGTTTAAGGCAGAGATTTCGATTGTTAATACAGGTGTCTCTTTGCAGGACTGGGAAGTGTCCTGGTCATGGGACGATGGTACTACCTTTAATAATGGCTGGAATGCAGCCTATGCCTGTACAGCAGGCAGTTGCACCGCGACGCAGCCTGCCTGGCGGCCGTTAATCAATACCGATCAGACCTATACCTTTGGCTTTATTGCAGATAAAACATCAGGGCAGGCAGCAGATCCTGATATTGTGGTGAATGGTCAGATCTGTGGTGATACGCCAATACCACCGGCACCACCTGAGCCTGAAGAAGTAGATGTCTTGTGGCAGCTGGATGGTGTCCGTTCGTCGGTGCACTATGTGTCGATGAAGAAAGATCATGTGGCTGAAGTCAACACATTTCTGGCGGAATCAGGTCAGCCAGCGGCGCTGAGTGGTTCCATATCAAATACAGGTGATACGATATTTGCGCTGGATCTGAATGATGTTGAGACCGGGGTTGATATCCGCAATAGTCGGTTGCTGGCGTTTTTGTTTGAAACCGAGCTATTGCCGACGGCCTACTTTCATACCACAGTGGATACGGCGACGCTTACCCAGATGGCACCGGGTGACATCCGGTTTGAAACCCTGACCGGCGACTTCAGTTTGCACGGGGTGCGCCAGACAGTGACCGCAGACGTGCTGATTGCCAAACAATCGGCCACAGAAGTTTCCGTGTCTACCATTAAGCCGATTCATATCGACAGCAAACAGTTTGATATGGCCGGTGGTATCGAAGCCTTGCGGGTTGTGGCCAACCTCGGCTCAATTGGTGAAGTGGTACCAGTCTATTTTCAGTTGCATTACCAGGCGAACGCCGCTGCCGCTGTGCAACCGGTGAATATGCCGGCAGCACCGCAAGATCCGACCAATCTGGTGGGTACCTTCAACGATGCTACCGTGCAGGCTGAACTGAACTGGCAGGATAACAGCACGAATGAAACCTTATTCCTGGTCAGACGCAAGCCAGTGGATGGCGGCTGGTGGAATACATTTGAGCTGAGTGCGAACGCCACCAGCCTGACGCAGGCCCTGCCGGAAACCGGTGAATACGACTACAAAGTGATTGCATTGAACCAGGGAGTGCCTTCACTACCAACGAATATCGAACGTGTGGCGATCACCGAAGGCAACCAGGTGGCGCGCGGAGAACATCGCTTCGGGGAAGATTGCGCTGGTTGTCATGGTGCTGAGGGTCAGGGCCTGCTGAGCTTTCCTGCGCTGAATACCCCACGCGACCTGGAGAGTATGATCACCTATATCGTGGACTTTATGCCGCCTTCTAATCCGGGATCGTGTGATCGGCAATGTGCCGAAGAACTTGCGGCCTTTATAGAAACGCTCTGGGTAGAAGAAGTGGTGTGCGATGCGACCGCAACGACCAACTATGGTGCGCGTCAGTTGAAGATACTCACCCGCGCGGAATATCAGCATAGCGTCGAAGATCTGCTGGGTGTTGATTATGCCGCAGCCGATGGATTGTCTGCGGATACCCAGGTTGGCTTTTTCAAAAATAATACGCGTGCGGTGATTGTTTCTGCGGCCTACAGCAATTATTTGCTGGTAGCAGAAGAAATTGCGCAATGGTCAGCTGAGCGTGATTTTGCTCCGGCATTGAGCTGTAGCAGCTTTAACCAGGACTGTGCTGATCAGTTCATGACGACACTGGCGCCCAGAATCTTCCGCCGCCCGCTCACGACAGAAGAAACCAATGCCTATCAACCGATGGTGGATGGCTCCTACACCATGGGCGACGTGAAACAGGGCATGCAGATGGCCCTGGAAGGTATGTTGTCTTCCCCGCAGTTCTTGTATCGTCATGAACTGGGTGATGCAAACTCGTCACTGAGTGCGGATGCCTTTGAATTAAGTTCATACGAAATGGCGACCTTCCTGGCCTATACATTCACCGGGTCGACACCAGACCAGGCACTATGGGAGGCAGCTACCCGGGATGAACTGCGTACAGAAGAACATATCGTCTCGCATGCACAACGCCTGGCTGACAATGCGAAACCGGTGATGGACGACTTTATCGGCAGTTGGCTGGGTACCGCAGACCTGGAAGTTGCTGCGAAAGATCCGGATGTATGGCCGGGCTTCAGCGATCTGGTGCCGCATATGAAAAATGAAATCAACGCGACGTTCGCTCATATTATGCTGGAGCCGACAGAACGGTTTGCCTCATTGTATGCGGGCGACTATACCTTCCTGAATGAGCCGTTGGCCCAGCACTATAACGTGAGTAATGTCACCGGTAATGACCTGCAAAAGGTCAATACCACAGACCGGGGTGGCATCCTGGCAGGTGGTGCCTTTATGGCTCGCTGGGGAGAGGAAGTAGAAAGCTCACCCATCCTGCGTTCGGTGCGCGTGCGCCGCCGGATGTTATGTCAGGATCAGCCGGATCCACCGGCCGGCACCTTTGCAGCACGGGAAGTAAAACTAGCAGAACTCTCCAGCTTTTTGCAGGATCCGAGCACGACCAACCGGCTGAAATATCATCGCCTGACTGAAGATGCGCCCTGCACCAACTGTCACCTGCAATATATCAACCCGCTGGGATTTGGTATGGAAGATTTTGATACGGTGGGCCGGGTGCGACAAAGTGACCTTAACGGCAACTCGATAGATGCCACAGGTGCCTTATATGCACCACTGGACTACAACGATGTGAGTGAGCTGGAGAACTTTCTGGGTACCCAGGGCCTGGGTACAGTCCTGAGTGATTTGCCATCAGCACAACGTTGTTTGACGAAGCAGCTATTCCGCTATTTTGTTGGTGTCGGTGATCAGGATATCGACAGTGCCAACCCGGATGGGCCGCAGTTGAGTGATGATGAAAAATCAGGCTATGCGTGTGCAGTTGACCAACTAACTGATGCGATGCTGAATCAAAGTCCCAGATCAATGCTGGAAGATTTCGGCTCACTGGATATCATTCGTTACCGAAAGGCATGGCCTCGTCAGTAATGCACAGCGTATCGTAATCTGAGGAAACGAATCATGGACAAGCCAAACCTATTCGATAACACCCGCCGTAACTTTCTGAAGACCCTGGTGGCTTCGGGCATCTCACCGGCACTGATCAGCCGTTCACCATTGATTGCCGGCATACTGACCGCTCGACAAGTCGAGGCACAAGGGACCACCGGCGGTCCGAATAAATCAGTAGTGATCTATATACCTGGTGGAGGTATTCATCAGCATTGGGCGCCAACCGGCTCCGGGCAAGGTATGGTGCTGGGCCCCATGTCCAGTGGCTATGAGCCGGTTAAGACTGAGTGCAACTTTTTGCTGAATATGTCCCATGATAATGCCGGGCACGGCAGAATGCCGCGTCTGTTATCCAACAGGTGGGGCAGTGCGGATACCTACGATGTCTTCATGGGCAAACAACTGAGTCAGGGCCAGCCGTTTACCTACGTGAACCTGGGGGTACACAGCAACGGTCACGGCTATCTGACCTACGAAGGCAATACCGCGATCCCGTTTGAAGATAACCCCTTTAATGCATTCCGGTTATTATTTGGTACCAATACCAGCGGTAGTAGCAAGACCCCGATTCTGGATGCGCATGCAGAAGCAGTGAACGCGATCAAAACCAAGTTGGCGGGCTATGAAGTGACCCGCCTGGAAGAGCATCTGGCTGCGATTGCCGATACCCAGCGCCGTTTAGATGACCTGGCAGGTGGCAGTGGCTGTTCTATGGCACCGGATAACACCGAATTTGCCTTGACACACGAAACCTTCAGTCAACAAGCACGCCTGCAAGCGGATATCGCAGTCGCTGCGTTACAGTGCCGGATGACCAGCTCAGTCTCTATCGGGTTCGGAAACCACCAGTGCGAATTCCGGATTCCGGAGCTGAACTACCAGGGCATTTATCATCAATCCATTCATGGCGGTAGTAACGGCCAGGCGAATTATCCCTACTATACTGAGATGCGTAATCACCTTGGTAGTCTGTCTGCGTATCTGATCCAGCGGCTGCGTGACGCCAGCATCCTGGATAGTACCGTGATGGTAGAGACCACAGATATGGGGAATGCCGATGCGCATGGCGCAACCGATGTGCCCCTGATGATAGCCGGAGGTGGCAGTGCGATCCGGCGTGGTGTCACCACGTCAACTGGTGGTAGCTACAATCAACTGGACGTCTTGCATACCGCTGCAGCTGCCTGCGGCCTTACCCTTGGTTTTGGCCAACAAATTCCGGGTGTTCTGACCACATAACTGAGCCCTTAAAATGGTACGAGACTATTAGACCACTCACAGTTGTAGTGGTCTAATAATCTCGTACCACACGAAGGGGTAAGTTACCCTGACCC
>JAHDCB010000090.1:5909-6665 GCA_020630035.1 Gammaproteobacteria bacterium | reverse complement strand
TCGCTTTTGTGTCTTTTCCGGATCCGCATCATCCGTTTAACCCGCCCGGTAAATATTGGGATATGTACCACCCGGATGATTTTGAAGTGTCGCTGCCTTTATCCAGACACAAAAATCCGACTCCGCCTATGCTGTATCTTAAAGAACAGTGGGAAAAGGGCGGCAATGCAGTCACACCGCAGACGGTTCGCATGCTCGATGAACAGCAGCTTCGTGAGGCGATGGCATTAACGGCCGGGATGATGGCGTTTGTTGATGATGCCGTGGGAGATGTCATGAACTGCCTGTCTGACAACGGTCTGGACGACAACACCGTTGTCTGTTTTAACTCTGATCATGGCGATTATCTGGGTGATTTTAATCTGCTGTTAAAAGGCACGCTGCCGTTTAGAAGTATCACGCAGGTGCCGTTTATCTGGTCTGACCCTCAACAGCGTCAAGCCTCCAGTGCCGCAGGTTTGACTTCGACGGTGGATATCGCACCGACCGTACTGGAGCGAGCCGGTGTGTTGCCTTTTATCGGCATGCAGGGCAAGAGCTTTTTATCAGTGCTCAATGGTGGAGCTCCGCACCGGGAAGATCTGTTGATTGAGCAGAATGACGGCGGCATTCGACTCGGCTTTGATGCTGCCGCCCGGGTGCGTGCACTTGTTACCGATCAATGGCGCTATACGGTATACCTTGATCAGTCATGTGGCGAGCTTTACGACCTGGTCAATGACCCGCAAGAGACGTATAACCTGTGGGACAACGAGG
>JAHDCB010000090.1:0-5899 GCA_020630035.1 Gammaproteobacteria bacterium | reverse complement strand
GTACGGGCCGAGCTGTCGGAAAGATTGAATCATCACCTGATCAAGCAGATGGATGAAAGTCCACTGTCGAAAAGGCTCGCATAGCAGACTTGATTTGTGTTTTGTACGAGGTTGCTTTTTATTGCTGTTCGAAATCTATTTTCTCATCAATTGGCAAATCGAATAACAGCCGGCGCAACGCATCCAGTGCCATTTCGGTGCTGCCAAGGCTTATCCATTCCCGCCCGCCCATGAGTCTGGCAGGGCGGTTGACCACTTGCTGTTCGGTGGCAATTGCAATCACGATATCTGCGCCGGAACGCAGGTTGTCATCTGCCGGTTCACGCGCCACCAGCGCCACCAGTGCATAATCGGTGTTGGTATGTTGTCGTAGTTGTTGCGCCAGGTGGCAGGCGGTATCAATTCCAAACTCAAGCGAGTCAGTGGTGATGCCTGCAGTTGATGCCAGTTGGTTAATATGGCGACTGACGATGCCACTGTGCATTACGCTGCCGTCGGTGTCGGCGTTCACAAGTCGATTGCTTATATTGCCGCCGCTGTTCATTTCCATGGTGGCAATAGTCGCGTGGCGCAAGCGCAAAGTCTCAATGATAAGGGCTTCGAGTGTTTGTGTGTCTTCACACAGGATACAGTTTCCAAAACGCTCGCGGATCATTTGCTCTGCCGGAGCCAGTGCGGCATCGAGTTCTGATTCGCTGCTGCCGACTGCGGCCAGTTTGGTTTCGAGTTGAGGAAAGTGGCTTTGAAATCCCAGTTTGATGGTATCCGGCAGCAGTGGTTCTATGTCTTTTAACAATTCATCGGCTCGTGACTCACCGATACCAAAGGAGTGGAATCTTTTAAGGCGTGTTACCACTTCCAGGCCAGTAAGTTTCAGTAAGCGCGGGATTACCTGTTCAGTCACCATCCGTCGCATCTCGCGTGGTACACCCGGGGTGAAAAAGAAGCGTGCACGGCCGATGTCGACGGCGAATCCGCAGGCGGTCCCGATCGGGTTGTCAATAAACTCACTGCCGGCGGGCAGCATAGCCTGCTTGATATTGTTGGGCGGCATGACCCGCCCGCGACTGCTGTAAAATGCTTTGAGTTTTTCCAGCCATGCCTCGTGCAGTTCCAGCTCAACACCTGCAGCACTTGCTGCCAGTTCCTGCGAGAGATCATCTACCGTCGGGCCAAGCCCTCCGTTCACAATGACGACGTCAGCTCTTTCACCTGCCTGCTGAAACGCGCGGGAGAGACTTTGCTTGTCGTCACCGACAGTGGTGCCCCAATGTACCTGCAGACCGGCTTCGGTGAGCCGCTGTGCCATATAGCTGTAGTTGGTGTTAACGGTTTTACCGGTAAGTATTTCATCACCGGTGCAAAGGATTTCGATTTTCATCGTTGACGGGTTAGTCTCAAGTCGAGCTGTGAATACCGTTGGTTTACCTGACATCAGGTGCTTTACACTGTAAGACTATCAGTCCGGGTGCGTAATTGTAATGGCGACAGTACAAATGGCGGGTGGGCTATGGCCATAACAAAAGAGCAGAGTGTGTGAACACAACAGTCAACGGTTTAATCCTGACCAGCTGTCATTTTCGATGATTCAGGCTGATAAGTCCGGGTGGCGCAGCATAGTAGGGTCGTCATCGATCATGTCACTGGCCCTGCTTGGCGATGCGCTGCTTTACGCAGTGCTGCCGGCCTATGCATCCAGTTTCGGCTTAACTCTGCCGTGGGTGGGGGTGATGTTATCTGCCAACCGGATTGTCCGTGTCTTTGCCTACGGACTGGTGGCACGACTGACCCAAAGGGTCGGAGTGCGCACCATGTGTATTGGTGCGGCGGTGGTCGCAACACTGTCGACAGCTTTATACGGGGTCAGTCAGGGGCCGGTGCTGATGCTGCTTGCACGGGTGTTGTGGGGTCTGACTTACGCGGTTCTGGTGCTGGCCACGTTGTCCTATGCCATTGAGTCGAGAGCAAGTGCGGGTACCAGGGTAGGGGTTGGACAGGCTATACAACGCGTCGGGCCTATACTTGCTCTGCTTTGCGGTGCCTGGCTGGTTGGTCAGGTTGGTGCCAATGATGTGTTTTTATTACTGGCAGTACCCACCGCGCTTGCGATACCGATCGCGATGTCGCTGCCGAAAGGGGTGAAAGCAAAAGATAAGAAACAGCGGTCAACATCACTCGCACGTCCGTCGCCAATCGATGTGCTGTATTTTTTACAGGGGTATGGTGTCGATGGTGTTTTCGCTTTGTCGATCACGTTGATCTTTGCGCGCGAGGCTTCTTTGTCGCAGGCGGTGATCAGTGGTAGTGCGCTGCTGGCCATGCGCCACTTCGGTGAGGCAATAGCAGCACCGTTGTTTGGCTGGATAGCAGATCGGATGGGTGCACGGCGCGTGTTTGTACTGGCGGCAGTAATGACGATGTCCGGGTTTGTCGGGGTGGCAATCGGGTTGACGGTCATCGGAGCATTGGTGATGCTGTTGTTTCGTGGTGCTCTGGCGTCACTGGGGCCTGCCGTGATTGCTCAGTCTTTGACTGACAAGGAAGATGCGCTGGGGCCTCTCGCGCGCATGCAGGCTTGGCGCGATATCGGCGCATCGTGCGGACCGCTGGCCACCGGAGTGCTGCTGACCGTCGTGTCTGCTGAAATACAGCATGCAATGGTTGCTGTGGCTATGGCAGCAGGGCTGGCATACTGGATGGTATACGACTGACTCCCTGCGTACGAAATGGCATAAAACAGTGATTGCACTGTTGCTGGCGCGGCCGTTTTACATTGCCATGCGAGAGTGGATTTTCAGTGACGTAAATACCTGCTGAGGTCGCAAGGCGAACGGCTTGTTCAGAATTTGGAGGCCGGCTCTCACTGGTGGTGTTTCCACCGTTGCAGGCATGGTGTAGACTGCGCGCCCGCAGCGCCGCGCCTGAGTGTTAAGGCTTTTTACCTGCTGTGTCCGGCGCCGCTTTCGTAACACGTTACTATTCAGGATCTTCCGTATGAACTCAGCAAACTGGAGCGAGCTTGATGCTCTTTTTGTTTTCGGGTCGCTGATGGATCCGCAGGTGCTTGAACTGGTCTCGGGAATGCCCCTGACTGAGCTGGTTGTTACGCCAGCCACAGTGCAGGGCTACCGACAGGGTGTAGTCGCTGAAGAAAATTATCCGGTGCTGGTGGCGTGTGAATCCTCGGAGACGTCCGGGTTACTCATAAAAGGGCTTAGCAGCACAGCACTAGAGCGAATATTATTTTTCGAGGGTGAAGAATACGCACTGCAGCCAATTGATGTTCGGGTACCGGGGGAAGAATCTGCACAGGCATTCTATTTTCGCGATACCGGTGTCTATACAGTCAGGGAAAACAAGTGGGATTTTGATCAGTGGACCCGCCTGCACAAAGCATCATTTATCGACGTTAGTCGGCAGTACATGGCACTTTTCGGCAACATGACAGCAGCGGAAGCTGATGCGCACTGGACGGCACTACAACAGCAGGCGGATCCACAGACCAGGGCGACGGGTGCGACCTGACTCGATAGTGTTGTCTGATAAACCGGTTGGTATTTCTGCCGTGTTGTGTTGGTCAGCAGGGGCTGCGCTGAAGGCGTGATGTGGCAGACCCACATATGGGTAAGGTGTTGCGTCCCGGTGTGGGTGATCGCTGAGCCTTGGCCACCTTTGCGGGACCGGTCCGGGCATCGACACTGGTAATGACCAATCGACTGTCGTCACGCACTGGCAGAGAGACTGTGATCGGTATTTCTCAACAATGGCTGCCTCTGATCGAACAGATTCCACTGTGATGCATCGGGTTTTTGAATAACCGGTCGCTCTGACGCAGTATTTACCAATTATTTTGTTTTGCGCTTGTCGGCTTGTTTCATACACTATGGTCGCACAGGTAATTGGGAAACCGTGGTGTCTATAGAAAAAGTCGATACGCTCGTCGTCGGGGCTGGTCAGGCGGGTCTTGCTGCCAGTGAACACCTGAGCAATAACGGCGTTGAGCATCTGGTGCTGGAGCGCGCACGAATTGCCGAGTGCTGGCGAACCGCGCGCTGGGACTCCCTGGTGGCCAACGGGCCGGCCTGGCACGACCGTTTTCCGACGATGGAGTTTGAATGTGCCCCCGGAGACTTTCCCGGCAAAGATGAAGTCACGGCATATTTTGAAGCGTTCGCCCGAAAGATTGCAGCGCCTGTTCGGTGTGGTGTTGAAGTTACCCGTCTGGCAAAGCACGACGGCGGTGCGGGTTATCTGGTCGATACCTCGGATGGCAGAGTGCAGGCTAACAATGTTATCTGTGCGACCGGGCCGTTCCAGCAGCCTGTGATACCACCGCTGGTACCTGAACTGCCCGGGCTGTTGCAAATGCATTCTCATGGCTATCGCAGTCCTCAGCAACTGCCACCCGGTGCGGTACTGGTGGTCGGGTCAGGCTCCAGTGGATCGCAGATTGCCGATGAATTGTTGCGTAGCGGACGGCGGGTCTTTTTGTCGGTAGGGCCACACGATCGTCCACCAAGGAGTTATCGTGGACGGGATTTTGTCTGGTGGCTGGGCGTACTGGGTAAGTGGGACCTTGCGACCGTTGACCCCGATACAGCACATGTAACTATTGCCGTCAGCGGAGCGCTGGGTGGTCACACCGTTGATTTTCGACGCTTTGCGCAACGGGGTATGACCCTGTTGGGGATGACCGGACAGTTCAGTGACGGTCGGTTGAGTTTTGCCGATGATCTGCAGGCAAATATCAATAGTGGTGATGCAAACTATCTGGCGATGCTGGATGAAGCCGATGCCTATGTAGAGCGCAATGGCCTTGATTTGCCCGAAGAACCATCCGCAAGAATCATTGATGACGATCCCGCTTGTTTGAAAAACCCTGTGCGTTCAGTTGATCTGGCAGACGAAAATATCACCAGCATTATCTGGGCGACCGGTTATCGAAACGATTTTAACTGGATGAATGTGGATGTGTTCGATGCTGACGGCAAACCGGTGCATGTGCGTGGTGTATCGCAGGAGCAGGGTATCTACTTTTTAGGGCTGCCATGGCTGTCACGCAGAGGCTCTTCGTTTATCTGGGGTGTCTGGCATGATGCAAAATATGTGGCTGACCATATCACCACACAGCATCGATACCTTGAACACCATGCCACTATACCTGCCGTGGTCACCACTGACTGAGTGGTGTGCTTATTATCTGCCTTGACTGGCAGTACGTTTGAACTGCACACCAGGTGGTGATCACACGGTGCTTTGGGATTTAGGCTTTGTTCAAAAGTGATATCAGCTCCGGAATGAATTGTTCAGCATTGCCATTGGCAACTTGTGACTCAAACAGACTGCCGACCGCATTGGCTACCGAGTGTTCAGAGCGGTTGTCTTCACACATCTGGTTATAGTAGGAAAGGTCTTTCGCGCTGTTGGATAACGTGAAGCGCAATGCCCCGACATCCCGGTCAAGCAGATAGGGTGTCAGGCGATCCAATACCACACCGGCGCCACCGCCCTTGGCGAGTACCTCGTGCAGTATGGATGGTTCAATGCCACTTTGATTGGATGATGCCATGGCTTCAGCCAGCACTGCCGTAAAGCCGAGAGAGACATAGTTATGCAGCAACTTCAGGGTGTGTCCTGAACCGACCGGGCCCGCATAAGTGATATTTTCAGCGTAAGCCTGTAGCAGCGGCAGCTGTGCTTCAAACACCGACTGATCTCCACCGACGATCAGGTTCAGTTTGCCAAGTGCCGCTTCTTTCGGTGTGCGGGTCATCGGTGCATCCAGGAATTTCCCGCCGGCGTTTTCGACTTTTTGGGCGAGCTGTCGGGTAGAGGACGGGATTGCAGTGGAGCAATCGATGACCACCGTGCCGGGTTTCAATTCTGTCAAAACGCCATC
>JAHDCB010000089.1 GCA_020630035.1 Gammaproteobacteria bacterium | reverse complement strand
TGGGGGCTCGGCTGCGGCCGTCCAGGCCGCAGACGCCCTCGGAGAGCCATACCGGACACGCCATTACGTGAGGTGACTCAACCATCTCCGTGGCAACTTTCAGGGTGGCACCACGCCATTCTGCATGAAACCAGACCATCCGCAACCCGGATTCAAACGAGATAAGACTGGTGACAGACAGGGAAACTCTGCGACTGTTCTACGCGCGGAATGACATTTGTCCTCCAGTCTGAAAATTTCCCATCGTAGCACGCTACGCATATGAAATAGGTAACAAGTTTTGCAACGGATGTACCCTGAAGCACCGGCGACGCCCACTTAAGAATGACCACACAAGTGGTCGCACCACTGCGCGTAACGGGCGTTACCTGAGTCTGTTCTCCGAGGGCGTCTGCGGCCTGGACGGCCGCAGCCGAGCCCCCATGGATGGGTTTATGGCGTACCTCGGAGAACAGACTCGGATAACGCGGGCACTATTGTTGTTATTATTCGTAATTCGGCACGATCATATTAAACACCAACAACACCCTAAAAAAACTAAATCGCAGCACTTAGTTAACGAAAGGCGCAGCAATGTCAATTAAAAGAATGACACCTATTGCCGTACAATACAATAGCACCATAGCCATGACTACAGTATGAGAAAATTTAATATCGTCTTTATCGTTGGTGACTCCACATATCTTTGCACCAAAAAGTGAACTTGGCGGACAAAGAAACAAAACAACTATTGCAAAGAAATATGGGTTCAACAAAATACTCCATGAAAAGACTAGCTCTCTAAAAATCAACACACTCAAGATAAACACAGCAATCAAACGTGACATTGTTATAAATATAATATTATTCCATAATTTTTTAGCAGACAACAGCCCAAAATCCATCCCAAAATATATCAAGCAAAAAGAAAAGTACAGCAAAAGAAAGCTTCTCGCTGCACTAGATACATCAAGAAAATCTACTACAGAAATAGCCAACATCTTGTCATTATCAAAAAATTTTAAAAAGATAAGAATTGCCGCCATAGAAAACGGAATCAGCATATATTTAATTTTTTCTTGACGACGAAAAAGATTCACATTACGATCGATTTTATATACCCTCTTCTTAAGCCAGAGTGGAATAAAAAAGATAAAGAACATAAAGTTACCAAAATCCACGGCATAAAAATAAGCAAGATAACTATCATCAATAAAAAAAACACTTATTGCCAGCAAGATTAGTACTGTACCCCGATTTCCTCCCCCATATGTGGCACCAACTACATGCGTTATTTTTTCGATATCGAAACGCTTATCTGAAAATTTATATAATAAATAACCTACGATAAGCGTCAAAAATGACAATATTGCACCATACAAAACTCCTGTAAATATCTCATATGTTTTGTCAATATTTTTTATCAAGGATTCAAAAAACAGTATTGGCAGCAAGATTTTTATTGCAATTTTCCCAAAAAAATCAGAAACAGCGTCGATATATGAATTTTGAGTGCTTTTTTCTTTATTTTTAATTGATTGCTTAAACAGGTACACGGAAAGCCCTGAAAGGGCCATGACGGTAAAAAACAAGGATACACCATTAGTAGAACTCATAAACACTCCCAAACAACTGTATACACGTTAAAAAATAACCAGCAACCGTTATGACCGGACCCAGGCAATATCATCTATCCGGAACAAGGCATAAGTGAAGCCAGTCAGCACCTTACAAAACTTCACTCCAGGTTAACCTTACACCGACTCATCATCTTTATGTACACCAGACAACTGCCTCACTGGCTACTGATCATCGCTTTATTCGCCGCTGGTGCCGCCGCACAGGCCAGTCCGACACCACCACCGCCAAAGCTGAAGGCGGATAGCTACCTGCTACTCGCACCACAAAGCGGACAAATTTTAGTCAGCCAGAACCCGGAACAACGATTGGCACCCGCCAGCCTGACCAAGATCATGACCGCTTACCTGGTATTTCAGTCACTGGCACAAGGCAGCCTGCAACTGGATGAACAGGTACGCATCAGCAAAAAGGCCTGGCGTACCCCAGGCTCACGCATGTTTATCGAGGTCAATAGCCAAGTCAGCATACAAGATTTATTGCGTGGTCTGGTGGTGCAGTCCGGTAACGATGCAGCCGTCGCGCTGGCCGAATATATCGCCGGCGACGAAGCCAGCTTTGTGCAGATGATGAACAGCCAGGCGCAACAACTTGGCCTGCAGAATACCCATTTTATGAACGCCACTGGTCTACCGGATGACAACCACTACAGCACCGCCCACGACCTGGCGCAGATCTCTGCTGCCACGATCCGGGATTATCCTGAACTGTACGCGTTATATGCCGAAAAAACTTATACCTATAACAATATCAGCCAACCCAATCGTAATACGCTCCTCTGGCGTGACCCCAGTGTCGACGGTGTCAAGACCGGACACACCCAATCCGCCGGGTACTGTCTGGTCGCCGCTGCTGAGCGCGATGGGATGCGCCTGATCTCAGTCGTACTCGGTGCTGACAGCAAGTCACAACGACTGAAAGAAAGCCAGGCCCTGCTGAACTATGGCTATCGATTTTATCGTACACACCAGGTCTATTCGGCAGAACATACCATCCACCAACCACGCGTCTGGTACGGTACCACCGAACACATTGCCGTCGGCCCGGCACACACGGTTGAGGTTACCGTACCACGTGGTCAATATGACCAACTACAATCTCATATCCAGCTGGATCCCTCCTTACAGGCACCTATCCGACAAGGCCAGGAACTCGGCATCCTGACCCTCACACTCGCAGAACAAACCCTGAAGACCGTCCCGTTAATCGCCCTGCAAGATTTGCCCGAGGGCAACCTCTGGCGAAAAACTGTAGACCGAACCCTAAGGTTGCTGGAGTAACCTATGCCATTAGCCTACCTGAATGGCACCTACCTGGACCAGAACAAAGCCCACCTGCCTCTGATGGATCGTGGCCTGTTATTTGGCGACAGCGTCTATGAGGTGATTCCGGTATATCACGGCAAACCGTTTCAGGCCAGTGCCCATTTCTCCCGCCTGCAACACAGCCTGCATGCCATCCGCATAACCAACCCGCTCAGCCAACCGAACTGGCAGCAGATCATCACCGCTCTGAGTGCAGACAACCCGGTTCCGGCACAAGCGATCTATCTGCAAATCACCCGTGGTGCCTACCCGGAACGGGCACATCAACTGCCAGCACAACCGCAACCGAATGTGTTCGCATTCAGCAAAACTATCCCTGCTAATCAACATATCCGACAACACGGCCTGCATGTGGTGACACAGCCAGACGAACGCTGGCAACGTTGCGACCTGAAGACCACGAACCTGTTGCCGAATGTACTGGCACTTGCAACAGCCCGGGAACAGGGCGCCGATGACGCGATTATGGTGCGTGATGGCATCGCACACGAAGGCACCTCCAGCAACCTGATCGCGATCCTGGATGGCACCCTGACCACTGCACCAGACAGTCCACAACTCTTGCCTGGCGTCACCCGCAACCTGATCTTGCGCCTGGCAGCTCAAGCCAATATACCGATTAACCGACATAGCATCTGTGCTGACGAACTGCCGCAGGCCGACGAAATCTGGCTGACCAGCTCCACCCGCGAGATCGCACCTGTGACCCGGCTCAATCAGCAACCGATCGGCAGTGGCACGCCCGGCCCGGTCTGGCAACAGATCGATGCCCTGTACCAGGTCGCTAAAACCAATCCCGACAATAAATGAAAGACCCAGGCTTTCAGTTTCCCTGTGCCTACACTATCAAGGCGATGGGGCACAACGAACAGACCTTCGCGGCCCATATCGTACGTTTGCTGGAACCACATACCGGGCCAATTGAACCAGCAAACATCACCTGCAAGCCCAGCCGCAATCAACGCTACCTGTCCGTCAGTGTGACCATACAGGCCCAAAGCCACGCCCAGCTGGATGCCATCTACCAGGAACTGACGGCAGACCCCGCCGTGCTGATGCGCCTGTGACCCTCATCGTACGTCACCTCGGACACCGCCCCTACCTGCCAACCTGGCACGCGATGCAGGACTTCACCAACCAACGCACGCCAGACACACCCTCCGAACTATGGGTGGTTGAACACCCACCGGTCTACACCCAGGGCCAGGCCGGGAAGGCCGAACACCTGCTCGAACCCGGCGACATCCCTGTCATTCAGACCGATCGCGGTGGCCAGGTCACTTATCATGGCCCGGGCCAGATCGTGATCTATCTACTCCTGTCACTACGTGCAACCGGACTCGGGGTGCGCGCTCTGGTCAGCGCGATGGAACATAGTCTGATTCAATTACTGGCACAACATGGTGTCACCGCCACAGCAGACCCCAAGGCGCCCGGCGTGTATGTCCGGGGTGCCAAGATTGCTGCCCTCGGGCTACGTGTCCGACGCGGCTATACCTACCACGGCCTCGCACTGAATGTCGACATGGACTTACGCCCATTCACCCGGATCAACCCATGCGGCTATCCCCATCTGACGGTCACTCAAACCAAGGACCAGGGTATTCATGCCACCCAAGCCACACTCACTGACCAACTGATTGAGCAACTCAAAACCCATACCTGTCAGGCATCCCGGTTAAAGGCACCATCCTGATCCCGGTCCAATGCCCGACGGCCTGATCCCGGTGGCACACAGGTAAAGGTTACAGCATTGCCGCTCTTTACTGCCAGCGCTCGTAGCTGAACTGTTGTCAGGTGTTCTCCACCAGTCAGATCCGGCTGATATAAGTCATCCGGTGGGCTATACAGGTAATGACGTATTTCACCATCAATCTGTCCGGCAGCCATCAGGTCACACTCTGTTACCTGGCCGCCCAGAGTCGCTGACGTGAACGCCTTACCAGCTCGAGTCTCCAGCAGATTCAACCGTGCCAGCACCCCGATCCCACGATGCGTCGCCGACAGAGTCATCTGCTGCCCGACAATCGGCGCCAGATCAGTATCAAACTCCATCAGAAAATCCACGATATTCAGGCGCACCGTGTCGTCCGGTATCCCGATGCTGCCGACGTTATTCAGACAACCATGCGACGCATCCGCGCCGGGCGGACAACCTGTCTCACCATTATCAAACACCGCACCCTGCAAAAAATTAAACAGCCGATCTGTGGCACCATCGTGTAAAAAGCCAAATCCCCGAATCTGATCCCCCTGATGCGTCCGGGTTGTGGAAGGCAGAAACAGCTCCCGATCCGGCAGACCAAACATCCCCACACGTTGATACAGGTTACGCAGATGCGGTGTCTTCAGCATCAATATCTCGCCACCATGCGAAACAGCACCATTGGTGCCGAAAAAGCCCTTTGCCGGGTCCAGCATGTGGCATCCCCGGCAGTTGACACCATCCTGCTCCGGGCCATTCGTATCCCTGTCTTCAGCCAATCCATCTGCCCGCCGCGTACCAGTAAAAAACTGCCGCCCCCGGGCCGCCGAAGCACTATGCTCACCATTCAGGCCGACATGTGGATTCGGCGGCAGTTGCAAGGCCAGCGCAAAATCCGCAAAACGTGCCATATCAGCTTCTAACTGTACGACCTCAGCACTCTTCGACTCAGCCTGATTGTTTGCCGGCAGCGTGATATCCAGCCCCAGCAAACCCTCATTAGCGACGATAAAGTTCTTGAACGACAACCGCTCATCCAGTGCCTGCAGATCCTGCGTACGATCGGTACCAAAATAACCCGTGGCCCGGTCGCCCCGCCAATGCATATGCCCGTGCGTCGACATACCACGCAACGTCTGGGTACCCATCGGGCCTTTCATGGATGCAAAGATATCCAGATCGCCGTTCCCATTCACTAACTGGGTTAAAAACTGGCACCCCTCAGAGCTTGCCCCGCCCACTGTACAGTCCAGTTCGGTGATATTCCGGGTCGGCTGCGGTTGTGTGTTGGCCGTATTAGGCTCATCCGGATTACCCAGATCCCAGGCCAGATGATCCGTATCACCAAAGATATGACAGGCCGCACAACTCGCTTCGCCATTCGATGAAGTCCGTTGCGCATCGTATAACATCGGACGCCCGGCAGTCACAACCGCTGGTTCCGGGTTATACAAGGCCAGACGCTGTATCTCCTGACCATCAGCCAGATTGATCACACTAATCGCATGATCCAGATGAGTCTGTACAAACAGGCGGTTACGTGACTCATCCAGATGTACACCAATCGGCCCACCAGCTACCTGGATATAGTCCGCACTGGCCTGAGCCGGATCAAATGACGACCAACCCTGATCTGTATCCAGTTCAGCCGTTTTCAAAACGCCGACCTTATCCGACCCCAGAGCAGCCAGATACAAGGTAGCACCATCGCCGCTGACCACCATCTGGGTGGGCGTCGCTAAGCTATGTTGTTTTGTCTCTGCACTTGCCTTATGCACAGCATAATCAATGTGCGAATTCAGATGTCGCGGCATCACCTGCACATTCTCCGGGTCGAGTACAGTAATCTGCGTCCGGGCAAGATTACCCTGCACCGTACTACCACCATGCTGTCCGGGGCCTTCAAAACGAATATGATTCTGCGCATCAGTATTAGAAACATACACCTTGCCAGTCTGCGGGTTAACCACCAGGTTGTATAGGGTCGTCCCGACATGGGCAAATACCTGGCCAGGCTGCAATGTATTCACATCAATCGCAAACACATCCTGATCCGGCAGATGAAAACGTACGCCATTGGAAAAATTACGCCCCAGTGGATCACGCCATTCGCCACTTGCCTGATCAAACTTCACGATCATCGAAGTCCAGGGCTGCGGTTCGCCGTTCACGTTATAACCTGGTGCCGGTCGACCGCCTGGTAAAGCACCATCTGCCAGGCCATTCGGCGACGATATACCATCTTTCACCGTGCAGGGCTTATTGCCATACTGATCATCGGTGAAACCAAAACACATCACGCCTTCATGCACGGCAGTCGTCTGATTACC
>JAHDCB010000088.1 GCA_020630035.1 Gammaproteobacteria bacterium | reverse complement strand
GCGTAAACCAGCTCTCACCCCCTCAAGTGGTACGAAAATACTTGACCACTACAGGGGATGAAAGTGTTATCAGCAGATATGTAAAGAACCAAGGAAAACAATATCAGCTATTACACAAAAGTGAGCGATTAGCTCTATTTTAGCTGTTGGCACCAAATACCCCGTAGCTTGCTGCGGGGTTCTTTATTTAAACAGGGTGCTGGCGGTCTGGCCGATGTCACCGGCACCCACAGTGAGCACGATGTCATCCGGCTGGATCAGGCTGCGCAGGATATCCGGTAGCTCAGTGATCTGATCGACATAGGTGGGGGCTGTACCCCGTATGCGGCTGATCGCAGCACACAGGTCGGTACCGCTGGCGCCGTCAATCGGGGCCTCTCCGGCAGCATAGATGTTGCACAGTATCAGGTGTTCGATATTGGCCAGCAGGGCTGCCTGTTCGTCGAACAGGTCGCGGGTACGGGTATAGCGGTGTGGCTGATAGGCAACCAGCAGCCGTCGATCTGGCCAGCCAGCATGAATCGCTGCCAGGGTGGCGGCCAGTTCTGCCGGGTGGTGCGCATAGTCATCAACCCAGATGATGTCACCCTGGGGCAGGGTGCATGGCCGGGTATTGAAGCGTCGTCCGACTCCCTGGAAACTGCGTAAAGAGGCTTGGATCACTGGCAGTTCGATGTTCAGTTGTAGTCCGATGCTGATGGCGGCCAGCGCATTCTGCACATTGTGTTGTCCGGGCAGGGGTACCTGAACATCGAACGGTGGGTGATCCGGGGTGATCACCCGAAATTGGCTGATATGACCGTGTTGTTGATAATCACAGGCCCGCACTGTTGCATCGTCGGCAAAGCCATAGCCGATCACGTCACTCCGGATATCCGGGATCAGGTCACGTACCGCTGGATGATCCAGGCACAGGTGCGCCTGCCCATCAGCTGGTAGTTTGTGCAGAAACCGGATAAATGCAGCGCGCAAACGTGCCATATCGCCGCTATAGGTGCCCATATGATCCGGATCCAAGCTGGTGATGATCGCCCGGGTCGGCAACAGGTGGATAAAGGAACCGTCGCTTTCGTCTGCTTCTGCGACCAGGTAGTCGGGCCTGGCTCCGTGTTGCGCGTTACTACCGGTGGCATTCAGTGCGCTGCCCAGCACATAGGTGGGTGCCAGTCCGGCATCCATCAGCAGGCCGCTGAGCAGGGCACTGGCGGTGGTTTTGCCGTGGCTGCCAGCAATGGTGATGTTGTCACTACCGCGCATCAGTTCAGCCAGCATACGGGCACGTAGCAGTACCGGGATCTGGTGTTCTCTGGCAGCCAGTACTTCCGGGTTGTCATCGGCCACGGCACTGGAGATCACTACGACATCGACGTCTCCCAGGTTGTGTGCGTGATGCCCGATCTGGATATTGGCGCCCTGAGCTGTCAGCCGTTCGATGGCGGCATTCGGCTGGATATCGGAACCAGTGACTGGGTGGTTGCGGCTGAGTAGTACCTGGGCGATACCGCTCATGCCGGCACCGCCGATACCGATCAGGTGTACCCGATCAGGTGGTCGGTCGGTCAGGGTGTAGGTGTCTGGATGGCTCATGATGCGGTTTTGATCTGGGTTGCGGCTTGGAGGCAGGCGGTAGCGATTTGTGCTGCTGCTTCAGGTTGGGCGAAGGTGCGGGCTTGCGCTGCCATCTGCTGGCGTTGTGCGTGCTGTGTGCTTAGTTGTTGCAGTTGTGTTGCCAGTATCTCAGGCGTCAGGTCTTTTTGTTGAATAAGTCTGGCAGCTCCGGCCTGTACCAGAGCCGTTGCATTGTGTGTTTGGTGGTCGTCCACGGCATGTGGATAGGGTACCAGAATCGCTGCACAGCCGGTGGCGGCCAGCTCAGCAACGGTCAGGGCACCACTGCGGCAGAGCACCAGGTCGGCGTTGGCATATGCAGTAGCGATATCGCTGATAAACGGCACCACATCGGCATCGACCTGGTGGGCCTGATATAACGCCCGGGTTGGTTCTGTCTTGCCTTGCCCGGCCTGATGTAATATTTGTACTGGTTGTGTCAGACGAGCGATGGCGACTGGGACGACTTCGTTCAATGCCTGTGCGCCGAGTGAGCCGCCCAGTACCAGCAGGCGCAGTGGGGCATCTGGTGGGCGTTGTGCCTGACGTTCGGTTAGCGGGGGTAACTGGTACAGCGCGTTGCGTACCGGGTTGCCGACCACGGTGGCGTTCTGACGGGCCGGGAAGACGCCGGCAAACGCACTCAGGGTATGCGTGGCGAAGCGCGCCAGGATGCGGTTGGTCAGTCCGGCAATCGCATTTTGTTCGTGGATCACCAGTGGAATACGTAGCCACAGGGTAGCAAGACCGCCTGGCCCGGCAGCAAAGCCGCCCATCCCGAGCACAACTTGCGGTTGCCAGCGGTGCAGGATGTGGCGTGCCTGCCATATTGCACGCAGTAATGCCAGGGGTGCCTTGAGGGTGGCCCATATGCCTTGTCTGCGCAGCCGCAGGGTCGGGATGGTCTCCAGGGCAAAGCCATGTTCTGGTACCAGGCGTGCCTCCAGGCTGTCTGGTGTGCCCAGCCAGCGGATGTCGTGTCCTGTAGCACGGAGTTGCTCAGCGACGACCAGGGCCGGGAAGACGTGGCCACCGGTGCCACCTGCAGTGATCAGGATACGCATCGTGTATTGTCCCGATGTAGTCGCAACAGGATGCCGCTGATGATCAGGCAAACGAGCAGGCTGTTACCACCAAAGCTGAGAAATGGCAGTGTTAGACCCTTGGTGGGCAGGACACCCAGGTTGACGCCGATATTCAGAAATGCCTGGGTGCCGAGACACAGGCCCAGCCCGTAGGCCAGATAGGCCGCATGTGGTGCGTTGCGAGCTTGTGCGGCTTGTCCGATAGAAAAAGCGCGCCACAACAGTAGGCTGAACAGGCCAATGACTGCTAGGGTGCCGATCAGCCCCAGTTCTTCACCGATCACTGCCAGCATAAAGTCGGTGTGTGCCTCTGGTAAGTGAAAGTGTTTCTGGATGCTGTTACCCAGACCCACGCCGAGCAGGCCACCGCGCCCGAAGGCGACCAATGCCCGGGTCAGTTGGTAGCCGGCGTCAGTGGCATGTTCCCAGGGATCTATGAAGCTGATGACCCGGTCTATCCGATAATCCGCGCTCAGGATCAGGATCGCCAGTGCTGCCAGAGCGAGTATGCCGAACAGGATAAAGTGACTTAAGCGCGCGCCTGCCAGAAATAATAAGGCGAAGGTCAGAAACAGCAGGACAGCGGTGGTACCGAAATCTGGTTGCACAAGAATCAGGCCGCAGGGAACCAGTAACATCAGAAATGGCTTGCTGAAGCCCCACAGGCTGGACTCAACTTCTGCCTGGCGTCGCGCCAGATAGCTAGCCAGATAGAGTACGGCGAACAATTTCATCAGCTCGGCAGGTTGTAGCCGGAACACGGGTAGCAACAACCAGCGACGGGCACCATTCACTTCATGGCCGAGGTCAGGTAGCCAGATCAGGCCGAGCAGGATCAGCCCGAGTCCGTACAGCCAGATACTGCCTTTATCCCACCAGCGTATCGGTACCTGATATGCCAGGGTGGCCAGCAATAACCCCAGCCCGAGAGCCGCCCCGTGTCGTTGTATATAGCCCCAGGGGTTGTCTGGTTGAATATGCAGCGAACCGGAGGTGACCATCACAATGCCGAAACCGAGTAGCAGGATCAGGGTCGTGCTCAATACCCAGTCCCAGTCGTTTGCTGCAATGTGTTTCATGGCTACTGTTGTTGTACCAGCCGTCGAAAATATTCCCCGCGTTCGGCAAAACCAGCAAACTGATCAAAGCTGGCGCAAGCGGGTGAGAGCAAGACATGGTCGCCACACTGTGCCAGCCGGGTAGCCTGGGTGATGGCAGTGGCCAGATCACGCACTGCAACCTGCTCGCAGCTTGCTGGTATATGCGGTGCAATCTGTGCCTGATCCTGCCCGAACAGCACGACAGCGCGGGCGCAGCGTGCCAGCACTGGGGTGAGGGTGGAAAAATCGGCTGATTTGCTTTGTCCACCGAGCAGGACAATAGCGCGTCCGTCATCTGTTTGATGCAGTCCTTCCAGGGCCGCGATGGTGGCACCTACATTGGTCGCCTTACTGTCGTTGTACCAGCGTACCCCGTTTTTTTCCGCAACAAACTCAGTGCGGTGCGGTAGTCCGGGAAAGGTGCGCAGTGTTTGGCACAAGGTATCCAGCGGTAACTTCAGAGCGGTACCGATAGCCAGGCTGGCAAGTGCATTGGCCTGATTATGTCGTCCGGCAAGCCTTAGTTCACCTGAGTGCACCAAGGGCGTCGTGCCATGACACAGCCAGTCCAGGCCATCTATCCGGCGCAGGCCGAAATCATGGTTTGTGGCAGGTGGATCAAGTGAAAACAGCCGACACCGGCCTGATGTTGGCATGGCCATCACCTGTGGATCGTCTGCATTCAGTACCGCTGTCTGGGTATGTCGCAAGACGCTGGCCTTGGCGGCGGCATACGCTGCCATATCTCCATGCCAGTCCAGATGATCAGCCGACAGATTGAGTACTGTCGCAACCTGAGGATGTAATGAATACGTACTGGCGAGCTGAAAGCTGGATAGTTCCAGCACGTACAGCTGAGCGGACTGTGGCAGCAAGTCTAGTGCCGGTGTGCCCAGATTGCCGCCTACAGCCACGGAGATACCACTGGCCCGAGCCATTTCACCCACCAGGGTTGTGACGGTGCTTTTGCCATTTGAGCCGGTAATGGCGATTACAGGTGCACGCACGGATTGTGCGAATAATTCAATATCGCTGATTACCGGTACACCGTGCGTCAGCGCAGCCTGAATCTGCGGTGTACTGAGTGGTACACCCGGGCTGACCACCAGTCGATCAGCGCGGGCAAATACCTGATCAGCAAACGGGCCGGTAAATACGGCGATGTCGGCATAGTGTTCCCGTAGCTGCGCCAGCAAAGGCGGTTGCTCGCGTGAGTCTGCAATGGCGACTGGTTCTCCCAGTGCCACCAGGTGTCTTACCACTGACCAACCGGTCGCACCTAGGCCAACGACCAGCGTATGGTGAAATGTCGGTGGTTCAGGCTGATTCATCAGTAGGTGTTCTGCATATTGTGTACAATAATATTTATTTTTGTGTTGTTCTCACTGTAAACAACGGAGAGCTCTCAGATTAAACTTTCGACTTCTTCTAAGGTTAATCCTGTTATGTTAGCAATGGTGCTGTTATCCAGCATGCCCGCATGAATTAAATTGATAGCGATTTCTGTTTTTTGAGCGTGTCTACCTTCTTTGATACCCTCTTCTTTGCCAAAAGTATATGATGACTCAACCATGCTGGCCTGATAGTGCAGGTCGTTCTGATATCTGGCGTAGGCAAGCCGTTCTTTTTCTGGCAGCTTTAAGATGTCGAGTTCCTGTTGCGCTTTTTTTAACCCCTTCGCCTTAAAGCCTTCTTTGATTTCTTCATTTTTTAAAAAGTAGACCCATTCATCCAGGGTATCTTTAGCAATGTCATCGAAATTGTTCACTCGGATCAGGTAATATTCCGGAAATAGCTCATGCACCTTATGCTTGTTATAAAATGCCTGCTGGTCTTTCGATAGTGCCAGTGTATCCTGGTTATGCAAACCACGAAAGGTTGTGATGCCGTGATAGATATAATCGTTACCCTGGCCTAAATCAAAATACAATATATTGACTGAGATGACCTTGACGACCTGTGAGTAGGCATCACTTTCATGCAGGTTCTCAGTAATAACCTTTGCAGTGCCGAACAGGATTCTTTGTAAATAATCCAGTTCGCGTTCGTACTGCACTTCAATGATAATAATTTCATTGTGCTGATTTTTGACCTTCAGATCGACCTGGTTAAACTTGTCCTGGTAATTTTCTTTATTACTTTCGCTTTCGAGAATTTCAAGAATCCGGATATTGTCTTTCAGCAGTTCACTCAGAAAGCCTTCCAGGATGTCAAAGTTGGCCTTGCTCCTTAAGAGCTTTTTCATTGCCCAGTCAAAACTGATCAGTTTGCGTGGCATGATTCTTTCTCCGGCCGGCTTACTGGCTATGAGTAAAAGACTTACTGCGGTGCTGTGTTTAGTTTTCTGACTTCCGCTAGGGTTAAGCCTGTTATGTTAGCAATGATGTTAGCGTCCAGTATGCCGGCATGAATCAGGTTGATAGCGATTTCTGTTTTTTGTGCGTTTCTGCCTTCTTTAATGCCCTCTTCTTTGCCAAAAGTATATGATGACTCAACCATGCTGGCCTGATAGTGCAGGTCGTTCTGATATCTGGCGTAGGCAAGCCGTTCTTTTTCTGGCAGCTTTAAGATATCGAGTTCCTGTTGCGCTTTTTTTAACCCCTTCGCATTAAAGTCTTCTTTGATTTCTTCGTTTTTTAAAAAGTAGACCCATTCATCTAGGGTGTCTTTAGCGATGTCATCAAAATTGTTCACCCGGATCAGATAGTACTCCGGAAATAACTCATGCACCTTATGCTTGTTATAGAATTCCTGTTGGTTTTTCGATAGTGCCAGTGTATCTTGGTTATGCAAACCACGAAAGGTTGTGATGCCGTGATAGATATAATCATTGCCTTGGCCCAAATCAAAATACAATATATTGACTGAGATGACTTTGACGACTTGCGAGTAGGCATCACTTTCATGCAAGTGCTCAGTAATAACCTTTGCAGTGTCGAACAGGATTCTTTGTAAATAATCCAGTTCACGTTCGTATTGCACTTCAATGATAATGATTTCATTGTTCTGGTTTTTGACCTTCAGGTCGACTTGGTTAAATTTGTCCTGGTAATTTTCTTTATTACTTTCACTTTCGAGGATTTCAAGAATCCGGATATTATCTTTCAGCAACTCACTCAGAAAGCCTTCCAGGATGTCAAAGTTGGCCTTGCTTCTTAAGGGCACCTCTAAAAAAACCACTGGTCGGTTGATAAATTTAGGTTTTTTCA
>JAHDCB010000087.1 GCA_020630035.1 Gammaproteobacteria bacterium | reverse complement strand
TACCATGAACCGTGTCAGCAGGATTGTGCCGCCGCAACGGCATATTCTGCGAGACATTTCGCTGTCTTTTTTTCCTGGTGCCAAGATTGGTGTGCTCGGGCTGAATGGTGCGGGTAAATCATCCTTGTTGCGGATTATGGCTGGGGTGGATACCGAGATTGAAGGTGAAGCCCGGCCACAGTCGGGTATCCGGATCGGCTATCTGCCGCAGGAGCCAGAGCTGGATGATACAACGGATGTACGTGGTAACGTTGCAGCGGCGCTGGCAGATATCACGGCAGCAATGACGGAACTGGATCAGGTGTATGCAGCGTATGCTGAGCCGGACGCCGATTTTGATGCCCTGGCGAAACGCCAGGCGGAGTTGGAAAATATCATTCAGGCGGCAGACGGACATAACCTGGAACATCAGTTGGAGAAGGCTGCGCGCGCACTGAATCTGCCACCCTGGGATGCGCGTGTGCAACATCTGTCCGGTGGTGAGCGGCGGCGCGTCGCGTTATGTCGCTTGTTGTTAGCCCAGCCAGATATGTTGTTACTGGATGAGCCAACGAACCATCTGGATGCCGAATCTGTTGCCTGGCTGGAACGGTTTTTGCGCGATTATCGCGGTACTGTGGTAGCGGTGACGCATGATCGTTACTTTCTGGACAATGTGGCTGGCTGGATTCTGGAACTGGACCGGGGGCATGGGATTCCTTATTCCGGTAACTATTCCAGCTGGTTAGTACAGAAAGAACAACGTTTGCAGCAGGAACAGAAACAGCAGCAGGCGCGTATCAAGGCGATGCAACAGGAGCTGGACTGGGTTAATGCGAACCCTAAGGGGCGCCAGGCAAAGAGTAAGGCACGCCTGGCCCGGTTTGATGAATTACAGAGCCAGGAATATCAGCAGCGTAGTGAAACTAATGAGATCTATATTGCCCCGGGAGAACGCCTGGGTGATCTGGTAATAGAAGCCGATGGACTGCGTAAGGGCTATGCGGATCGGGTGTTATATGATGGCTTGAGCTTCAATGTCCCGCCTGGTGGTATTGTGGGTATTATCGGCCCGAATGGTGTTGGTAAAACCACCTTATTCCGTTTGTTAACCGGCCAGGAAACACCAGATACAGGTACCATCAGAGTCGGGCCGACGGTGAATATGGCCTATGTTGACCAGAGTCGTGCGGCCCTGAATCCACAGCATACGGTCTGGGAAGAAATTTCTGATGGCCAGGACATGATGGTGGTGGGTAAATACCAGGTATCCTCTCGTGCCTATTGTGCCCGGTTTAACTTTCGAGGCGCGGAACAACAAAAACGTATTGATCAATTGTCTGGTGGCGAACGTAACCGGGTGCATCTGGCGAAGTTGCTGAAGGCGGGTGCCAACTTGTTATTGTTGGACGAACCGACCAATGACTTGGATGTGGAAACCTTACGTGCCCTGGAACAAGCCTTGTTGACCTTCCCGGGTTGTGTGATGGTGATTTCACATGATCGCTGGTTTCTGGATCGGATCGCGACCCATATTCTGGCCTTTGAAGGAGATGGTCAGGTCAGCTGGTTCGCAGGCAATTTTACGGAGTACGAAGCGGATAAACAGCGCCGGGAAGAAACAAAATAACGATAAAGTATGGGGTGACCTGATATGTGGCTTGAATTAACGGCACTGAGCGTGGGTGCGATTGGTTATGGTGTCCGGCGCCAGCGCCGCCGTCTGCCGCAGATAAGTACAGCGGCGGTGCCTGCGCCACGTTTTCGCGTACAGCAATTATGGCGCGATATCCGGGGTGCGATGCATGCGACAGGCAGGGATCAGCTTCAGGGTGAGATTGACCCGACGGTGCAGGCACGACTGGAAAGTCAGCAGCGTCGGGCGAAGCGTGATCAGCAGTTAGCTATGGGTGCTATGGGTGTGGCTGCGTTGGGTGCTTATTTCCCGGTGCTGAACCTGCTTGGGGCGGCAGCAGTACTGTATCTGGCGCGTGACACATTTAAGTTATTGCGGAAGGACTTTCAGCGCGGTCGCTATCTGAGTATCTATCTGATCGGGCTGATAACGACGCTCGGTATGATTGTCACCAATCATCTGGTGTTGGCGACATTTACCGGCGTGATCGGTGGTTTTTTTGCGCGTATTATCAACCGGCTGGAAGAGGTCTCACACCATCAGCTGATCAATGTGTTCGGCGATCAGCCGGAACAGGTCTGGGTGTTGGCGCATGGGGTCGAGACCCAGATTTCGTTTCAGAAGCTGCAGCTTGGTGATCAGGTCATTGTGCGTCCGGGTGAAGTGATTCCGATTGATGGCGTTATCGGGGATGGCACGGGGCAGGTTGATCAGCATGTGCTGACTGGTGAGAGTCAACCAGCAGAAAAAAAAGTGGGTGATGAGGTCTTTGCAGCCACCTTGTTATTATCCGGTCGGCTGCTGATCACGGTGCAGACCACCGGGGATGCGACCCTGGCGGCGAAGATTGGAGAGGTACTGAATCAGACCGAAAGCTATAAAGAAAACCTGGTGACTCGCGGTCGCAAAATAGCAGATCGCTTCTTACCGGTTTCAGTGGGATTGGGTGCTGTCACATTGCCGGCTTTAGGTCCGAGTGCAGCAGTTGCTGTGATGTGGTCGCAATTGGGTGGCATTATGGCGCCGCTGGGTTCACTCAGTGTGATGAATTATCTGCAGATTCTGTCACGGCATAACATCCTGGTGAAGGATGGCCGGGTATTTGAGTTGCTGCGCGATGTTGATACGGTGGTATTTGATAAAACCGGTACCTTGACCCTGGAACAACCGACCGTTGGTGAGATTCAGGCATTCGGTGACTATACGGCGACAGATGTATTGCGTTATGCAGCAATAGCTGAACACCGTCAGCCGCACCCGGTTGCCAAGGCAATTCTGGCCAGGGCGGCAGAGGAAAAGTTGGTGCTGGCGGTGCCGGAAACAGCAAACTATAACCTCGGCTACGGTATCCAGGTGCAGTGTGCGGGGGACCTGATCCAGGTGGGTAGTGCACGTTTTCTGCAACAGGCAGAGATCAGTCTGCCGGAGTCGGTTCAGGCATTACAGACAGAGGCGGATACACAAGGCCATACCCTGATCTATGTCGCAGTGAACCAGTTACTTGCTGGTGTACTGGTGCTGCAACCGACCATTCGCCCGGAAGCGCAGGCGGTGATCGAGTTTTTACAGCAGCGCCATATCCGGCTGTATATTATTTCAGGTGATCATGTCGGGCCGACCCGTAGCCTGGCGAAGGTGCTGGGAATTAGCCATTATTTTGCGGATGTGCTGCCGGAAAATAAGGCTGACTATGTTAGCCAACTGAAAGAACAGGGACGTTTTGTATGTTTTGTGGGAGATGGAATCAATGATGCGATTGCGCTGAAGACAGCTCAGGTATCTTTATCATTGCGCGGTGCATCAAGTGCAGCGACGGATACTGCGCAGGTCGTGATGATGGACGGTACCTTACAGAAGATACCGGAATTATTCCGTCTGGCGGATGATTTTGAACAGACTATGCAGAAGAACCTGGCTATTAGTTTCGCCCCCTCTATCTTTTCGATTGCCGGAGTTTATCTGCTACATTTCGGTATTGCGGCCAGTATGGCGATTTTTTACCTGGGTTGTTTTCTGGGTCTGGGTAATATCTTATGGCCTCTGGTCAAATATCAGGAAACACTACGCTTGCCTCAGGCTCAGGCAACAGTAGACAGTCAGCCCAAGGGGGCATAACAGCCTTTGCAATTACCACAATGCTATGAATGTCAGCCGAGACCTTGTCACCCCCCATAACCTGCTCATCCTGAGCCTGGTCATCGGATTGCATGGTTTGTTAGTTATCTGGCTGTCAGGTTATGTGTCGTGGCAGATTTCGGCACCAGGGCCACAGCTGGTTATCCAGGCGGATATAGTGTCAGGGCAGCAGGTGCAGGATTGGGTGGCGGCTCAGCTGAAGCAACGTGAAGCAGAGGAGCGTCGTCGTGCTGAACAGGCCCGACAACGTCTTGCAGCACAACAAGCTGCGGCCAGGCAGAAAGAAGCGGCGCGTAAACGGCAGCAGGCAGAGGCTCATCGCCGGGCTGAAGCTGAGCGACAGGCGGTTGCCCGGCGAGCAGCTGCAGAGCTGGCAGCAAAACAACAGGCAGAGGCGGCTGCAAAACGTCAGGCTGAAGCAGAGGCAGCACGTCAGCAGGCTGAAGCTGCTGCTCAGCGTGCCGCAGAGCAAGCCAGGCAGCAGGCAGAACAGGCCAGGCAGCGTGCAACAGAAGCGGCACGACAGCGTGACATGGCGGAACGTGAGCGGGCACTGCAGGTGCAATATGCTGCGGTGCAGCAACAGGCGGAGGTAGCGCGAATCAGCCAGTTGATACAACAAAAGGTTGCCCGTTACTGGCTGCGGCCACCTGGGGTCACCGGGTTGACCTGCCGGGTGCAGGTGCGACTGGGTACTACTGGTTCGGTGTTAAGTGTTGCGGTGCTGGAATCCAGCGGACAACACATCTTTGATCAGTCGGTGCAGGCTGCGGTCTGGAAGGCTGACCCGTTGCCAATGCCGGTGGATGAGGCCCTGCGCGCCGATCCACGCTTTCGTGAGCACATCTTTATTTTTGATCCGGCGCAACATCTGTGAGCTGGATGCTCAGGACACAAAAAAAGCCAGTGGGGGACTCACCCCCACTGGCTTTTTAGTATGTGTGGCTGTTGTCAGCTTAGAAAGGTAGTAAGCCGCCGTGGCCATAACCGACCATGCTCAGTAACATCGGGATAGATAACAAGGTGTTGGTACGTGAGGCATAGAGTGCTACGACCTTCGCCTTGGCGATTTCATCCGCAGTAGCAGGTACAATGCCGAGAATCTTTTTTTGATTTGGCCAGATGAGGCCCCAGACATTGAACAGCATAATTGTACCCAACCAGGCGCCGATACCGATCAGGGCCATGCCATCCTGAAATAAAAACGCATTCCAGAGGCCTTGCATACCGCCGCCCAGGTGTGTCAGTGCAATGGCACCGGTCAGCCAGGTTAGTAAGGCTGCCCAGCGGAAAAACCATAGTGCCTTAGGTGCGATGTATCGATTGATGGCAGCAGGGCCGGGGTCTTTGTCTTTCAGAGCCTCTGCGACACCGGGAACCTGGACAAAATTAAAATAATACAGCAGACCGATCCACATGATGCCAAAGATCACGTGTAGCCAGACGAACAGGCCAAGACCAGTG
Source organism: Gammaproteobacteria bacterium (assembly GCA_020630035.1). Classification (GTDB taxonomy): domain Bacteria; phylum Pseudomonadota; class Gammaproteobacteria; order Chromatiales; family Chromatiaceae; genus JAHDBG01. Next base: position 1,874 of record JAHDCB010000087.1, on the reverse strand, counting down.
CCAGCCTGTCCGAAAATGAGGTTGATCACGATAGCGAGTAACACACCGGCTAAGGTGGTCAACCAGGGAGATTTTAGAGGGTTCATACAGGCTCCTGAAGAAGTGATTTCGTGGCACACCAGCTTTGATGCGGGTGGGCCGTATTGTACAAAAACTACAGTCCGATGGGGATTAGTCAGGCGGCGACCCTCGGAAAGCAGATCAGAATAACGCTTGCCAGAAACCTGTGGTAGCAAATCACCACATCAGTTTGAATCGCACCCGGCGGTGGTAGTCGTGGATTGACCCGGTTTGAAGAGTTGTTGCTTCAGGCGAAACAGGGCTGAAATGTCTTCATCACCGAACCCGGCCTCCAGCAAGCGGCGGTAATGTACCAAAGTCATTTCAACCATCGGCAGCTGGGTATGCCGCTCAGCCAGTAATTGCTGACAGATGCGCAGATCTTTCGCATGCAGCGCCACCCGGAAGCCGGGTGCAAAGTTGCTCTGGCACATGGATTGTCCGCGATGCTGCACAAACCAATTGCCTGCAGCACCATTACTGACAGCATCCAGTACCAGGTCGTGATCCAGGCCAGCGTCTTGTGCAAAGGCAAGTGCCTCAGTCACAGCCTGATTGATGCCGGCGACCATGATCTGATTCACAGCCTTGGTCAGTTGACCGGAGCCGACAGCTCCCATCGGTAGAATACGGCGGCAGATTGTCTGCAGGGCGGGCTGCATGCGTGAGATCTGCGCGACATCTCCGCCGGCCATCATCACCAGTGAGCTTTGTTCAGCACCTTCTCGTCCACCTGATACGGGTGCGTCCAGAAAATGGCAGCCATAGCGAGCGATGATTCCAGCGGCCTGGCGGGCAGTTTCCGGATTGACGGTGGAAGTATCAAATACAGCTGTGCCAGAGGTTAATAGCGGCCCCAGTTGCGTGACCAGCGCCAGCACGGCGTCATCATCTGCAACAGATAGCAGCACCAGCTCAGCATCCTGTACCGCTGTAGCTAAGCTGGGTGACAGAATAAAGCCATGGCGCTGTGCTGCTTGTTCACCTCGCGATGCGGTGCGATTCCAGGCGCCAGTCAGGTGGCCGGCGCGTTGCAGGTTGGTCGCCATGCCGGCACCCATGGCGCCCAGGCCGATAACTGCTGTGCGGATTTTGTCCATGCTGGCTTTGCTGCAATGTCAGATTGGTGTTACATCCAACCCAGTTCTTTCATTGCCCAGGGAGCATTCCAGATTTTCACCATGCTGGCGACCTTGTCATCAGCGTCCATGGTCAGAGCGTACACATAGTCAGACTGAGTGCTTTTGTGCGTTGGTGGTACTGGGCCGCCTTCGCCGGTGTGGGTGCAGTGATAGGTTGCAAAAAACAGCGCAGTGCGAGTGGAGTCATCATACGCTGAGGCATGTAGCTCATAATGTGCGCCAGGCACAGTATTCTGGCCGAATGCGGCCATCCATTCGCAGTAGCCTTTCACTGTGGTAATGTCAACCAATGGTTCGCTTTGAGCACGGAACGTTGCACCTACTGCAACGTAGGGGGCGCATTTTGCCCAGCCGGCAGGTTCCTCGCACGCATCAAAAAAACGCTTCGCATTTTCAAAGGCACTCATGGTTCATTCTCCTGTTTTTATGAATCAAATTTAAATCGTGGGCAGGTTGTAACCTCTTCCCCTTTGGAAACCCCCATTGTGTTGTCCACGCCGCAAGCGGTGGTGTATTTCCAGAGAAATACCCGCGATCATAGCATAATGAGAACTGTAACAGTTGGTGCATTTTTTCGTGTATCACGGGTGTGATTCAAATTGATGTGGCGTAATAGCCGGGGCACATAAAATTCGTTTCGGCGTTACCCATCAGGGGCGACCCTCGGAGAGC
>JAHDCB010000086.1 GCA_020630035.1 Gammaproteobacteria bacterium | reverse complement strand
AGCACACCAAAAACTACTTCGCCCCGCTCAACCAATTTTCGGCGGGAGCCGCTGTTAAGTAGTCTAAATCCTTATACATTCATCGGAAATTATGGTAGGCTTGAAGCGAGCGGCTGTACAATATACCGGGCTGCCATCAATCTATCCCAGCCTTGGCAGTAGACACAGAGATGGTTATGCTACCTTGCTTAATGGCTGCTATCCAGGATAGGACTCCCGAGGTCGACTGCGGCGGTCCAGGCCGCAGTCAAGCCTCCACAGATGGGTTTATGGCGTACCTCGGAGAACCCTATTTGGGTAGCGTTGATACTGAAGTTCACACCATGAGTCCTATGCACCTGAATTCAGATCATTTTAAAGTTGCTTGTACATCGCTTCGGCTAGTGATTAATGCACAATTGGATGCTGACTCGTGTGAGGATGGACACCTGCGAGGGGGCAACTGACAACGTTGCTGGATGAAGGCAGCCAGTGGTCTGAGTTCAGGTTGTCGTTCCGCTGCCAGGGTAATATATGCGAGCGTTTGCGGAATATCGGCCAGATAAGCTGACTTGCCATCGCGCAGATGCAGCCTGGCAAAGATGCCTGCAATCTTTAACTGACGTTGTACCCCCATTAAATCAAACCAGCGTGGTATTTGTTCACCCTGTGCTGTGGTCAGAATCCCCTGTTCGATTGCCTGCTGCGTATAGTTGGCTAACCAGGTGTTTACTTGCTCCGGTGGCCAGGCGATATAGCTGTCCCGCCACAATGAAACCAGATCATAGGTCACAGGCCCAAGTACCGCGTCTTGAAAATCGATAATGCCGGGTGAATTTGTTGCACAAACCAGTAGATTACGTGCATGGAAGTCCCGATGCACCAGAACCTGCGGCTGTTGTATTGCCTGTGTAATTAACATCTCAAAGCAGGCTTGCAGCATCGCCTGTTCAGCCTGAGTCAGGGTCAGTTGCAAATAAGCTTGTAAGAACCAGTCCTCGAATAGCTGCAATTCGTGGCGCAATAAGGTTGCATCATAGGGTGTCAGCCCGGTTGTGGTAGCGGCTGACTGTATCCGGATCAGTGCCTGGCAGGCAGCGCCGTATAATGTATCTGCGTTTGCTGGTGTCAGCTGATTCAGATATAACTGGTTGCCCAGATCCTCCAGCAGCAGAAAGCCTTGTGTCGGATTTTGTGCCACAATACGCGGCACATGCACACCTGCAGCTTGCAATCGCTGGGCACAGTCGATGAATGGCCGACAGTCTTCTTTGTCTGGTGGTGCATCCATCACAATCCAGCTTGCCTGTTTCGGGCAATGTACGCGAAAATAGCGCCGGAAACTTGCGTCTGCTGAAGCCACTGTCAGGGTAAACTGCTGCAGGCCACATGTCTGGTGTAACCAGGTCAGTAACTGTAATTCACGAGATAATTCACTCAACAATTAGACTCCTTCAGGGCTGTCGCCGGATAACAGGATAGTCATGCAACGTATCATCGCTGTCGCAAATCAGAAGGGTGGTGTCGGCAAGACCACGACCGCTGTGAATCTGTCTGCTGCCTTGTCTGAACAGCGGCAGCGGGTACTGCTGGTTGATCTGGACCCGCAGGGTAATGCGACCATGGGGGTCGGTATTGATAAATACAGCTTGTCCTGCTCGGTGCTGGAGCCGTTGCTGGGTAAGCAGTCGGCGCGCTCAGCGTTGCAGCCGAGTGTCAGTCAGGCGTTCAGTGTACTCCCCGCGAACGGTGATCTGACTGTTGCTGAGATTAAGCTGTTAGAAGCACCGATGCGTGAAAAACGGTTGGCACTGGCACTGGCGCCGCTGCAGGACGACTATGATGTGATTATCATTGATTGTCCACCTTCGCTGAACATGCTGACGGTCAATGCCCTGGTGGCGGCTGGTTCGGTGTTGATTCCCATCCAGACCGAATATTATGCTCTGGAAGGATTGTCTGCGTTGCTGGATACGATTGAACAGATCAGGTCGCATCGTAACCCGGGCCTGGTGATCGAAGGCATTGTGCGTACTCTGCATGATCCACGCAATAACCTTTCCAGTGAGGTTTCTGCTCAGCTGGTGCAGCACTTTGGCGGTCAGGTCTTCAATACAATCATCCCGCGTAACGTGCGTCTTGCTGAAGCACCGAGTCATGGTATGCCGGTGATTTTGTACGATAAGGGCTCACGCGGCGCGATCAGCTATTTGTCCCTGGCGAGTGAATTATTACGCCGCGCTTCACACTCTTCCACCTGATACAGACTTATGCCGCAGAAACGAGGCCTCGGACGTGGTTTAGATGCCCTGCTGGGGGCTGCTAAGACAGTGCCGCAATCGACAGATACCCTAGATAAGCTGCCGATTAAACAGATTCATCCCGGACGTTATCAGCCCCGGCAACAGTTTGATGAAGACAAGCTGCGTGAATTGGCTGATTCAGTGCATACCCAGGGGCTGATTCAGCCGATTGTGGTGCGTCCCGGCGCAGATGATCGCTATGAAATTATTGCCGGAGAACGTCGCTGGCGGGCAGCGCAGTTGGCGGGCTTAAGTGAAGTTCCGGTCATCATCCGTGAGACGGATGACCAGACGGCGATGGCCTGGGCACTGATCGAAAATATGCAGCGGGATGACCTGAAGCCGCTGGAAGAAGCAACGGCAATCCGCCGTCTGCTGGAAGAGTGCCAACTGACCCATCAGCAGGTAGCCGAAGCGATTGGCAAATCGCGTGCCAGCGTGAGCAATCTGCTGCGATTGCTGGACTTAGACCCAGTGGTCAGCCGTTTGCTGGAACAAGGCGAACTGGATATGGGGCATGCACGCGCGTTGCTGGGCCTCGCTGGTGAGCAGCAACAGGCAGCCGCGCAACAGGTGGTGCGTAAAAACCTGACAGTTCGTGCCACCGAGGCATTGGTGCGCGATTATCTGGCAGCTGATGCACCAGAGGCTACTCAGCCTCAACCCGGTACAGATCAGCGCTATCAGGCCCAGTTGGCCAGATTGACCACACAACTTGGCGCCCAGGTCAGCTTACGTCCGGCTCGCCATCATTCTGGCAAAGGTAAACTGGTCATTACGTACGCTAGTGCAACCCAGTTACAACATGTGTTTGATCAGTTGCAACATCCGTGATGGTTTCATCCGAACAAGCCCTGATCCGGCACAAATCAGAGTTGAAGGCTTGCCAGCAGTGTGATCAGATGACCGGCCCGCCTGTAACCTGCGGTGCTGGCTTAAGCAAAATTCTGCTGGTCGGACAGGCACCCGGCGATAAAGAGCCAAAGTTTGGTCGTCCGTTTGCCTGGACTGCGGGCAAAACATTATTCAAGTGGTTTGCCAGCATTGGTCTGGATGAGGCCGAGTTCCGGGCGCAGGTCTATATGGCGGCGGTGTGTCGTTGTTTTCCTGGCAAAAACCCAAAAGGCGGAGACCGGGTGCCCAGCCAGGATGAAATAGCCCGTTGCAGTACCTGGTTGCAACAAGAAGTGCATTATTTACAGCCCGAACTGTTATTACCCGTCGGCAAACTGGCCATAGCACAGTTTATGCCCGTTAACCGGCTAACAGATGTGATTGGCCAGATGCATACGATCTGTTACGCCGGACAGCAGATGCAAGCGATTCCGCTACCGCATCCCTCTGGCTTATCGACCTGGTATCGCACAGAGCTAGGTAAAACATTATTACAACAGGCCCTGGCCTTAATCCACCAGCATTCTGCCTGGCAACATGTCTTGCGGATGCAGCAATAATCTTACCTTGAGGTATCAATATGCATAACAATGATAAATTTTCTGAACACTTTTGTTTGGGTGAGCTCATTCGTTCAGCTATGGCTGAGCGCAAACATATTGATAATACGCCGCCAGATGAGATTGCAGAGAACCTGAAGCATCTGTGTCGACAGGTACTGGAGCCCATCAGGCAGCATTATGGTAAGCCTTTTCGGCCGAATAGTTGCTACCGCTCACCTGAGTTGAATAAAGCAATCGGTGGCTCGGCGACCTCGCAACATTGTAAGGGCGAGGCCGTTGATATTGAGGTTCCGGGTGTGAGTAATTATGATTTGGCAAGATGGGTTGAGCAGAATCTGGAGTTTGATCAGCTGATTCTGGAATGTTACCGCTCTGGTGAGCCGACCTCTGGCTGGGTACATGTTAGTCTGAAATCGCCAGGGAAAACCAACCGTAAGCAGGCATTAACCTACAGCAACAGAAAATATACCCCGGGCTTACATCCCTGATTTATCCTGATTATAGGGCACCTCTAAAAACTATTTCACTTGCAAATACTGTGCTTTTTCGCCCGTCTTTGCTGCGTTCGTCACGTTTTTAGAGGTGCCCTTATAGCTACGTGGCTAACCGATCCCAGATAGCTAACGTCGGTTTTGCCTGGTTCAGGGTGTAAAAATGTAGTCCCGGGGCACCTTCAGCCAGCAACCGGGTACAGAACTGAGCGACAAAATCCGCACCGAAGGCGCGGATACTGGCCTGATCATCACCGTAGCTATCCAGTTGGCGGCATAGCCAACGTGGCAATTCGGCACCACACCGTGCAGAAAAGCGTTGCAGATTCGCATAGTTCACAATAGGCATAATGCCGGGTACGATCGGCACGTTAATCCGGCGTTTTGCACAAGCCTCCAGAAAGTGGTTGTAGGCAGCGACACTATAAAAATACTGGGTAATTGCGCCGTTGGCGCCGGCCTCAATCTTATGCTGAAAATGGTCTAAATCTGCCACCAGATGGGAAGATTCAGGGTGCATTTCCGGGTAGGCTGCGACCTCAATATGAAAATGATTGGCAAAATGGGAGCGAATCAGGCTGACAAGCTCATTCGCATGCGTTAATTCATGCGATGCAGGCAGGCTGTCTGCCGGGCGATCGCCTCGCAGTGCCACGATACGCCGGATACCTTGTTCCTGGTAACGACGTAAGATGCGTAGCGTGTCAGTTTGATTATTGGCAATACAGGTCAGGTGGGGGGCAACCTCAATTGACTGGCCCAGTAACCAGTCGACCGTGGTAAATGTATTGTCCCGGGTAGAACCCCCCGCGCCGTAGGTGCAAGAGAAATAAGCCGGGTGGCGGGTTTGTAGTTCGGCAACAGCGGATTGCATCTTCTGCATGCCGCTGGCATTTTTAGGTGGGAACAGCTCGCAGCTGATGGTCAGTTGTGAATTCATGGCAGACGCACTCCAGAATAATACACCGTCCCTGATAAAACAGGGCAGTGCCTGAACAGGCTGCTGAAACTCGCTGAGGCGAGTGCGAGGCCATTTTTAGTGCCGTATCTGTCGCATCAGTAGTGTTGCAACCGCCTGCTAATGGGCGGGCACCTGTGTAAACGTCGTGTCAGCGACAGCTTACGTTTACACAGGTGCCAAGGGATCAGTAACGATAGTGCTCAGGCTTATAAGGCCCGTCAACTGGCACACCGATATAGTCTGCCTGATCCTGCGTCAGGGTTGTCAGTCGTGCATCAATTTTAGATAGATGCAGATGAGCAACCTCTTCATCCAGTTTTTTCGGTAGTACATACACACCGACCGGATATTCATCGCCCTTAGTGAATAACTCAATCTGGGCTAAGACCTGGTTGGTGAAAGAATTCGACATCACAAAGCTCGGGTGCCCGGTGGCGCAACCCAGATTTACCAACCGGCCTTCCGCCAGTAAGGTAATCCGGTGACCATCGGGGAAAATGATCTGATCAACCTGTGGCTTAATGTTGACCCATTCGTATTGCTTCAGAGAGTCGACCTGGATCTCGTTGTCAAAATGGCCGATGTTACACACAATCGCCTGATCCTTCATCGCAGCCATATGATCATGCGTAATAATGTCGCGGTTGCCGGTGGTCGTTACAAAGATATCGGCAACACCAACGACATCCTCCAGGGTGACGACCCGGTAGCCTTCCATTGCAGCCTGTAATGCACAGATCGGGTCAATTTCAGTTACCCAGACATTAGCGCTCAGGTTGCGCAGTGACTGTGCGGAACCCTTGCCGACATCGCCATAACCGCAGACGACTGCGACTTTACCGGCGATCATCACATCAGTCGCACGCTTAATACTATCTACCAGGGACTCGCGGCAGCCATATAGATTGTCGAATTTTGACTTGGTGACTGAGTCATTCACATTCATGGCCGGGAATAACAAATCACCTGCCTTGAACATACTGTACAACCGGTGTACGCCGGTTGTGGTTTCTTCAGTCACACCCTGAATGTTGGCCGCCAGGCGTTGCCATTTGCCATTGTCTGCCGCCAGATTGCGTTGCAGAACTTCCAGAATGACCGCCTCTTCTTCATTTTCAGCGGTACTGACATCCGGGACAGAGTCGGCTTTTTCACAAGTCACACCCTTGTGTACTAGCAAGGTAGCATCGCCACCATCATCCAGAATCATGTTCGGACCCAGACCATCCGGCCAGTTCAGTACCTGTTCAGTACACCACCAGTATTCTGCCAGCGATTCACCTTTCCAGGCATATACGGGTATCCCTTTATCCGCCATCGCAGCTGCGGCATGATCCTGTGTTGAAAAGATATTGCATGAACACCAGCGGACTTCAGCGCCCAAGGTCACGAGTGTATCAATCAGCACGGCTGTCTGAATGGTCATATGTAAAGACCCGGTGATACGCGCGCCACGTAATGGTTTGCTGGTACCATATTTTTCACGCAATGCCATCAGGCCGGGCATTTCGGTTTCGGCAATCGCAATTTCTTTATGACCGAACTCAGCCAGTTGAATATCGGTTACCTTATAATCTGTAAACTCACTCATCGTGTCTCTTCCTGTTAAAATGAGTGAGTGCCGTTTTACTAACGGGCACCTCTGAACACGCTGCGCTCGCGACGTTTTCAGCGGTGCATTGATACAGAAGACCGAGCCTGGCCTGGATGGTATCAGGTCGCAGCACTCCTCGGTTCTGCCGGATCAGAAATGACCCAGCGCCGCATTCTACGATGACACACCAGCAAACGCAATTCTAACCAAGGCAGAGCAGGAGGTATAGTCATATCTGGTGTATATCGTTCTCTGAGCAAGTGCTACGCTACTGGTTGAAATTCCCAACCCAACCAGAGGTAGCACCCATGACAG
>JAHDCB010000085.1 GCA_020630035.1 Gammaproteobacteria bacterium | reverse complement strand
ATCATGGTTTTCATACGATAAGTTGATATCAAATAACTGATGGCGGCCGGGTTCTATACCCACAGCACGATTCAGTTCACTGACCGGGAAGCGCTGATGTCGGTAATGGCTTTGCAGGTTGCGATTGATCTGTTGTACCAGTTCAACAAAGGTACTGGTGTGTGGTGTTTGTAACCAGACTGAGCTAATGCCGGTGAACAGGCCTGCGGTATGTTTGAAGGTTGCTCTGGCCCGATTCAGTACCGGTAGTCCGATGGCAAAATCTTCCCGTTGTGTGATGCGGGTGAAATACACATACAGAGCACCGATCAGGACATGGAAGACACTGACCTGGTGTTGTGCGGCAAATCGTTCAAGTTGCTGATAAAACGCGCGTGGCAGCGACAGGGTTATGCAATCACTGCGGATGACGTCATCTGTGTACTGGCTGCGATAACGCGGACTGAATAAAGGTTCGGGTGCAATGGAATACTGGCGCAGCCAGTAGTCGCGGTTTTTGCGGAAGGTGGCAGAGCTGACATAGGCACGATCCTGCGCAATCCAGTCGGTATAGACCGGTGCACTGAGGTCTGGTGTCTGACCAACCACTAGGGCACTGTACAACGTTGCCAGGGAGCGATTCAGTAGCGCCACACCCCAGCCATCATTGATCAGGTGGTGGTATTGCAGCAGCCAGTAATAATGATCATCTGCCAATTTGACCAGGTCGTAACGGAACAGCGGTTGTCCGGTCAGAACAAACGGTGCGCGAAACTGGGCCTGCATCCAGTCTTGTGCTGCGGCGACCGGATCAGATGCCTGCGACACATCCTGTACCGGTACCGTGACTTCCAGCATGTCCAGAATCTGCTGATATGGCACACCGTCTGCATCGCTTTCTGTCAGCAACTGGATACGCAGGTTGTCGTGTTTGCGGATCAGCAGATTCACCGCCTGCTGAAATAAAACCGGGTCTATTGTGCCGGGTAAATTGACATAACCGCCGATGTTGTATAGCGGCAGTGCCGGGTACATTTGTTGTTCGAACCAGATTTCGCGTTGGGAGCTGGTCAGGGGATAACGTGTGGGGTTCGTGGTTTTATTCATGGGTTGAGTCTTTTTATTTTTCCTGGGTTGTGTCGGTTTGTTTCTTTTGGTGAGTCTGGTACTCTCTTCAGGCCGCTGCGGCAAATCCGGCGCCGGCTAATGTGGCGATTATGAGCATGGAATTGGGTCAGTTGGGTGGTGTTCTGAGAAAAACATCGCATAAAGACCTGGCCTTCTATTTTGTGTGTAAAATAGCTGTGTCCGGGTATTGCGACTCATTTTGGTTGTATCAGCTACGTTGGGCGATGGGCTGATAAGTACGTTGTTGAGCACCCTGATACAGCTGGCGTGGCCGGCCAATCCGTTGTTCCGGGTCTTCCAGCATTTCGATCCAGTGGCTGACCCAGCCTGCGGTGCGGGCGACGGCAAACATGGCAGTGAACATGTTTTCCGGGATGTTCAGGGCGCGATAGATAATGCCGGAATAAAAATCAACGTTCGGATACAGGTTGCGCTCAATGAAGTAGTCGTCGCTCAACGCAATCTCTTCCAGTCGTAGTGCCAGCTCAAAGAATGGGTTATTGCTGTCAGCACTTTGTTCTAATACGGCATAACATACGTCACGGATGATCTTCGCTCGTGGGTCGTAGTTTTTATACACCCGGTGGCCGAAGCCCATCAGGCGGAACGGATCGTCTTTGTCCTTCGCTCGGGCGATGTATTCTGGTATTTTGTCCACACTGCCGATCTGGTTCAGCATGTTCAGTACAGCTTCGTTGGCACCGCCATGTGCCGGGCCCCACAGGGAAGCGATGCCAGCAGAGATACAGGCAAACGGGTTGGCGCCGGAACTGCCGACCAGGCGCACTGTGGAGGTCGAGGCGTTCTGTTCATGATCGGCATGCAGGATAAACAGCAGGTTGAGTGCCTTTTCAGCCAGCGGGTCTATCTCATAGGGTTCGCAGTGGGTAGCAAACATCATTCGTAGCATATTGCCGATATAGCTGACCCGGTTGCTCGGGTAGATCACCAGTTCGCCCGCGTTATGTTTGTAAGCTGCTGCTGCGATTGTGGGCATCTTTGCAATCAGCCGATACGCATTGCGAATGCGGTGTTCCGGATTCTGGATGTCGATGGTGTCGTGGTAAAACGCAGAGAGGGATCCGACCACACCGACCATCATGGCCATCGGGTGTGCGTCGTAATGAAAGCCTTCAAAAAAACGAAACAGCCCTTCTTTCAGCATCGTATGGTTGGTGATGATGTGCTGAAACTGATTGAATTCTGTCTGGGTGGGTAGTTCGCCATGAATCAGCAGATAGGCGACTTCCAGGAAGCTGGCGTGTTCTGCCAGTTGTTCAATCGGATAGCCACGATAACGCAGTATGCCGGCATCGCCGTCAATATAGGTGATTTTGCTGTTACAACTGGCGGTTGATAAAAAACCCGGGTCTCGGGTGAACAGGCCGGTCTGTTTGTACAGTGGCGTGATATCAACGGTAGCCGGTCCTTCGGTGCCCTTGATAATGTTCAGCTCAAGGGCCTTGTTGTCCAGCGTCAGAACTGCGTTTTGATCAGGCATAACACTATCTGTGATGTTAAGAACACAGGGGCATGAGCAACTTCTGAAAACTGTTGTACTCGCGACCTTTTCAGGGGTGCTCTAAGGTAAAAAAGCGCACTTTGCTGTTCAGGCATAGTGCGCTTTCGGGTATCAGCGTGAGCGGGCGACGCCGGTATCAATGGCTGCCTGGGCGACAGCGGGTGGTACCATGTCTGCCAGGCGTGGATCCAGAGGCTTGGGCAAGATGTAGTCTGGCCCGTAGGTGAGTGATGTTACGCCGTACGCATCCAGTACACTTTGGGGGACAGGTTCCCGCGTCAGATCCTTCAGGGCGTGGACTGCAGCGATGTGCATTTCGCGGTTAATCCGTCGGGCTCGCACATCCAGCGCGCCCCGGAAGATAAACGGAAATCCGAGCACATTGTTGACCTGGTTCGGATAGTCGGAGCGTCCGGTGGCCATAATCAAGTCGTTGCGTGCAGCTAAGGCGACCGCCGGGCGAATCTCTGGCACCGGGTTGGATAAGGCGAATACCACAGGTTTAGCGGCCATGGTGGCGAGCATGTCTGCGCTGACCAGGTCTGGTCCGGAAAGTCCGATGAAGACATCGGCATCTTGCATCGCATCGGCCAGTGTGCGCTTGTCAGTATCGACAGCGACGCTGGCCTTGTATTTGTTCAGGCCTTCGCGCTGGGTATGAATCACGCCCTGGCGGTCCAGCATAAAGATGTTATCGTGCTGCGCACCCATCGCTTCCAGCAAGCGGACTGAGGCAATGCCTGCGGCACCGGCACCGAGTACCACGATCCGGGCATCTGCCAATTGTTTGCCTTGTAGCTCCAGGGCATTTAGTAGTCCGGCAGCGATGATAATTGCAGTACCATGCTGATCGTCATGGAAGACCGGAATATCCAGGGCTTCCACCAGGGCATCTTCTACTTCAAAACAGTGTGGTGCAGCCAGGTCTTCTAAGTTGATGCCACCAAAGGTTGGTGCAATGTTTTTGACGGTTTCGATGAAGGTCTGCGGATCAGCCGCATCAACTTCAATATCGAATACATCAATGTCAGCGAACCGCTTGAATAGTACGCCTTTGCCTTCCATTACCGGCTTGCCAGCGAGTGCTCCGGTGTTACCCAGGCCGAGCACGGCGGTGCCATCGGTAATCACGGCGACCAAGTTGCCTTTGGCGGTATATTTGTAGGCGTCTTCGGCATTTTGTGCGATGCGTCGCACCGGCTCTGCAACACCTGGTGTATAGGCCAGCGACAGGTCTCTGGCTGTCGTGGCTGGTTTGGTCAGTTCAACACTGATTTTGCCGGGCCGGGGATTCTGATGGTAGGCCAGTGCGGCCTGGTTGATTTCAAAATCAGCATCTTGCTGCTTGCCTTGGTCAGACATAGCGCGTTCTCCATAATGATGGCATCAGAAGGGTGTGTACAGATGAGTCCGGGGTTATCTCAGCGGCGGAATCGTTTGTTGAACTTGTCTACACGCCCTGCGGTATCCACAATTTTCTGCTGGCCGGTATAAAAAGGGTGACATGCGGAACAGACTTCAACCTGAAGTCGTTCATTGTGGTAGGTTGAGCGGGTACTGAAGCTGTTGCCGCAGCTACAGGTGACCTGTACAACATGGTAGTTCGGGTGGATGTCCGCTTGCATTGAGATCTCCAGACAGATTTTGCAGCATGAGTATGTTGTGCCGACACGTAACAGATTGTTGTAAGAGGCCATGCTGGTACTTTTCAACAGTCTGTTAAGCGCGCGGCATGTTACTGAAAAACGGTCGCCAGCGCAAATTTGCGCACCAAGTAAAATATAGCCGTTGGCTACAGATTGACCAGTTGCAGGGTAAACAGACTGAACAATGCAATCAGGGAGATACCTTCCAGACGGTTGATCTGACGGTCGTTCATGATCATCATCGTGATGATGAACATCAGGAAGACTGACCCACCGAGATACAGCAGCAGGTCGGTGCCCAGGGTCAGCGGTGTGAACAGGGCGATCAGGCCCAGGATGCCTAATACATCGAAGATATTGGAGCCGATAATTTCACCGAATAACCCATCGGCATTGTTTTGTCTGACCAGCGCGATGGCGGTGGCAATTTCCGGGATGGAAGTACCGACAGCCAGAATAGAGGTAGCCAGCTTGGTACTGGAGATATCAAGTGTTGTTGCGCCCTGAAGCAGCGCGGAAACGACTAGGTCACCGGACAAAAATAAGACTGCCAGACTGATCAGGAGTAAGGGGATCAGCCAGGTGGTTGCCGGGCCTGTGTCGGTTGCGTCATGCTCATCAGCAGTGTCCGGCTCTGCTCTGGACTCGGAGTCGCCCGAGTGTCGCATCACATGGTGCAGATAGAATCCGAGTACGATCAGCAGGATCAGGCCTTCGTACCAGACCAGAATGCCATCGTACAGGCTACCCAGGGCAAGCAGGATGGCGACCAGGAACAGAGACATCTGGGTGCCGAACACGGTGTGGTGTACGGTGAGTGTGGTCGAAGCAACGATTGCGCCGCAGCCGATGCCAAGCAGGCTGTTGGCGATAATGGTACCCAGTACATTGCCGACCACAACTTCCGGCTGGCCCTGCAGGGCAGCACCGATGGAGGCAAACAGTTCCGGTGCTGAGGTGCCGATAGCGATGATCAGAATGCCGGTTGCCAGGCGGCTGATGCCGAGGCGATTTCCCAGGGCGGTCGCCAGTTGGGTGAAGATATTTGCTGATTGCACCAGGGCAAACAGGCTGAGTGCAAACAGCAGCACATCCAGCGCCAGGCTGGTATAGGTCAGCAGCGTCAGCAGATAGCCCAGTATCAATGCGGACGCAATCAGTGCCATTGGCTTGGCGTGATGTTGCATAATATGACAATCGCAGCGGGGGTGTATGAGTGAGAGGAGCACAGGCTTCCGGTGTAACCGGACTATTCTATCGTAACTTAACCAGGCACTGGTGTTGGTCTTTGAGGGTTGTGTGGCAGTATGAGTCGGTACTTAATAAAAACAGAGTATGTGATCAGTCGAATCACGCTGGGGCTGGGCTATCTTGCAGCAGCACTATTGGTATTGTTGCTGGGTAACGTGTTTTACGATGTGGTGATGCGTTATCTGTTGCATGATGTGTCGATTGCGATGCAGGAGCTGGAGTGGCATCTGTTTGCAACCGTCTTTTTGTTAGGTGTTGCCTATACATTACAGACGGATGGTCATGTGCGAGTCGATTTGTTGTATGAAAAACTGAGTCCACAGCGTCAGGCCTGGATCAATCTGATCGGTACATTGCTCTTTACCTGGCCATTTTGTGCAATAGTGACTTTTTACGGCATTGGCTTTGCTTATGATGCGTATCAGATTGGTGAGATCAGCGGTGACCCAGGTGGTCTGACCCACCGCTGGCTGATTAAAGGCATGATCAGTCTGGCGTTTAGTTGCGTGTTGTTAAGCAGTCTGGGTGTGGTGTTACGGGCCTGGCAACAAATTCTGTGTGTACGTGTCGGAGCTGTCGCATGACGGGGCTGATTATGTTTGTGGTGGCACTGGTGTTGTTGCTGTTCGGTTTTCCGGTGGCCTTTACGTTTGGCGGGGTAGCACTGATTTTTGGTGTGCTGGCAGAAGGCTGGGATTTGTTTGCGTTTATGCCATTCCGCATTTACAGCATCATGCAGAATTCGGTCTTGATGGCGGTACCACTGTTTATTTTTATGGGGCTGGTACTGCAAAAAACGGCATTGGCGGAACAGTTACTGACGGCTATCGGGCAGTTGTTTGGCCGGATGCGTGGTGGGCTGGCGGTTGCCACTATTCTGGTCGGTGCGTTGCTGGCGGCTTCGACTGGTGTGGTGGGTGCGAGTGTGGTGGCGATGGGTGTGATTTCGTTGCCGGTAATGTTGCAAGCGGGCTACCATAAGGGTTTAGCGACCGGCACTATCTGCGGTGCCGGGACTCTCGGCCAGATTATTCCGCCCTCCATCATCCTGATTATTCTGGGTGATGTCCTGGGGTTGCCGGTCGGGGATTTGTTTCAGGCTGCACTTGGGCCGGGGTTGGCGCTGGTAGGTTTGTACGTGGTGTATGTGTTGTTACTGGCCTGGTGGCGGCCTGACTGGGCACCGGCCTTACCGCAGGCAGAATGTCATACGCCACGAGCCTGGTGGTTGGCATTGAAGGCGATTGTGCCACCACTGGCGCTGATCATTGTGGTGCTGGGTTCTATCTTCGCAGGAATTGCGACGCCGACGGAATCTTCCGCGCTCGGTGGGGTCGGTGCCATCCTGCTGGCTCTCGGTTATCGCCGCTTTAACTGGCCGATGTTACGCGAGAGCGCACTGGAAACAGTTCGGATTACCGCGATGGTGTTTGCTATTCTGCTGGGTGCCACCGCCTTTTCGATGGTGTTTACCTACACAGGTGGTGACACATTGGTGGAAGAATTTATGCTGCAGTTGCCAGGGGAGCAGTGGGGCTTTCTGATTTTGGCAATGATCATCATTCTGTTGCTGGGTTTTTTCAT
>JAHDCB010000084.1 GCA_020630035.1 Gammaproteobacteria bacterium | reverse complement strand
GAAACGAATTTTATGTACCCCAGCTATTACGCCACATCAATTTGAATCACACCCGTGAGCAACCTGATTGTTTTGTTATCGTGAAAATACTGCTATACATATGATGTCGTGTCCTAAACAAACCGGAGAATTCTGAGTGACGAAAACTCGTGCATTAAGTTGCTGCCTGGCACTTATCTTGACTGCCGTGAGCTTGCTGAGCTGGGCACAACCGGTCAGCCTGAATCTGAAAAATGCTGATATTCGCTCAGTGATTGATATGGTCTCTGGCATTACCGGCAAAAATTTTATTGTAGATCCTCGGGTAAAGGGCAAGGTGACGCTGGTTTCATCCACCCCGGTAGAGCCGGATGAGGTGTACGATATCTTCCTGTCGATCATGAAGGTGCATGGTTACGTCGCCCTGGAAGAGGGTGGGGTTGTCAATATTCTGCCGGCGAATGAGGGTGTCCGGGGGGCGCCCTTAAATCCGGATACCGGCAATGATAGCCAGATGCAGGTACAGGTTGTGTCAGTCCGCAATGTGAAGGCGACGCAGTTAGTACCAGCATTAAAGCCACTGGTTTCTAAGAATGGGCACTTATCTGCCCATGCCAGCTCCAATACGTTGGTTATCTCAGATACCCGGCGGCGTCTGCGGCGTCTGATTGAGATTGTGCGTCGTCTGGATGTACAGGAAGACAGTGGTCTGGAGGCGGTCAAGCTGGAGCATGCAGCAGCTTCACAGGTTATTAAGACATTGCAGCCGTTATTAGGTGGTGGCGGCAAAGGCCAGAATAGTGTCTTTGGTGAAGGAGTATCCGGTAGTGATATCAAGCTGGCAGCAGATGACCGTTCCAACACAGTGTTGATGACCGGTAGTAAACAGGTGCGGCGTCGACTGCGTGCGCTGGTGAAGCAGATGGATACGCCGATTGCCCACCAGGGTGAAACCCGGGTGGTGTATCTGAAGTTTGCCAAGGCAGTTGATCTGGCAGAGGTATTACGCAATACGCTGGTGCAGACATATCAGGCTAACAGCAAGAGCAGGAAAAACCAGAATACGACAGAACGTCAGGTTATTGTGCAGGCAGACGAAGGTATGAATGCCCTGTTGATTACGGCAGGTCCGGATCAGCATGCCGAGATTCAATCTGTTATTCAGGCACTGGATGTCCGGCGGGCGCAGGTGCTGGTTGAAAGTCTGATTGTCGAAATGTCAGATGATAAGGCGCGTAGCCTGGGGATTCAGTGGTTAGCCGCGCATGAAGATGTGGCGCCATTGAGTAATGCCAGCACACTGGCAGCTACTGCGCTGCAACAAGGTAATCTGGTCGGGCTGATCAAGGCAGGGAAGGGCCTGAATATCGGGGTGCTGGCGCGGGCACTGTCGAACGATGGTGATGCGAATATTCTGTCAACGCCGAGTCTGATCACACTGGATAATGCCGAGGCGGAAATCAACGTGGGACGTGAAGTGCCGTTTGTTACCGGCTCTTATACCAACTCCAGCGGGAGTTCTGGTGCGGACAATCCGTTCACGACGATTCAGCGGAACGATGTCGGGCTGACGATGAAGATCACGCCGCAGATTAACCAGGGTTCAACCATCCGGCTGGATATTGATCAGGAAATTTCTAACCTGTTACCTGGTGCGGCGGCTCAGTTTGGTGCCAGTGATTTAGTCACCAGCAAGCGGACCATCAAGACCAGTGTTGTCGTGGAAGACGGCAATATTCTGGTTCTGGGTGGCCTGGTTGATGACACATTGCGCGAAAGTCAGGTGAAGATTCCGGTGCTGGGTGATGTTCCTGTGTTGGGTCAACTTTTTAGTTATCGTCAGGCGACTAAAGAAAAACGTAATCTGATGATCTTTATCCGGCCTAAGATTCTGCGGGATGCTGAAAGCAGCCGCGCATTGAGTGAGCAGCGCTATGCCGGGATACGTGACCAGCAACTGGAGCAATATCAGGCCGGGTCGCGTTTATTGTCGCGTGATGATATCCCGTTACTGGAAGATCGCTCGCCAGGTGCTGATAAATCGACCAACGTACAGCAGCCGTCCCTGCCGCAGTCTGGTCAGGAACAATTGCAGGTGAACCCGATTCCGGATCGTGTATTAGTGCCTGGCGGTAAGCCGAAGGCTGTCCCGGAAAATCGCGTGATGATCGCCCCGGTTGAGGAAGATACTGATGGTCATCCGTGGCTTGAGACAGAAAAACCAGTGGCGGTAACACCAATAACAGAATACCCGGTAACACCAATAACAGAACACCGACGACCACAACAACCGACGACTGTTGTGGATGTCTTCTCCAGACCACAGGTGCCGATTACCTACCAGCATCAGCCCGTTATTGCACCGGTTACCCCGCTGGATCGTCAGGCAATTGTGTCACCTCAGGCAGAATCCGCAACCACTATGTCCGCTACGTCGCCACTCAGGGTGAATCAGATTCCGGATTCTGTTCCGGTCTTTGGTGTCCCACAGACGGTGCAGCAAGACAGCTCGGCGATCGCGCCTGCCAGGAAACAGCTTAACAGCCGTTTACAGGTGAACGAAGTGGCGAGACCAGTGCCCACTGATAAACTCCCGGCACTGGTGGTATACCGCCGGCAGTCATTGCCGGTGCGGAGACCGCAGGTTGTGGTGTCTGGACGGACCGCCCCGATACGTCGTCAGTTTCAGCAGAGTGGTACCTCTGTAGCAACGCAAAACTCGTTTGGTAAAACACAGGAGCGTCTGATACACAGTCTGTCACATGGTAGCCGGCCGTCAGAGAATACGATCCGGGGAATCAGTGTGCCGGATTCGCAGGAACAAAGATAAAGATGACGGCAGACATAACAGAACTGGACGCTGCTGAAGCTGTAGGCCTCAGCCTGGCCTATGCCGAACGTCATGGTGTGTTACTGGATTATTCAGAACAAGGTGATCTGACGTTAATTTGTCGCACGGATACCTCATTACGCGCATTGCAGGAGGCACAGCGCCGCGCTGGTTGTTACGGACGTATTCAGCGTCTGGACGCAGAGGCCTTTGCGCAGCGGTTGCAGGTACAGCAGGATAGTACGGCAAACCAGGCAATGACCGCGATTGACGAAATCAGTGATGAAGTGACACTGGATTTCGACCGGCTGGTGGGTGAACTGAATGATCAGCCGGAGGACCTGCTGGACAGCATCGAAGATGCACCCATTATCCGCTTATTAAATGCCTTATTTACGAAGGCGGTACAGTTGAATGCATCCGATCTGCATATTGAGCAGTATGAAGATTATTTACGCGTCAGAATGCGCGTGGATGGTGAGCTGCAACAGATGATGCGCGGTAAAAGAAGCCTTGCCCCTTTGCTGATCTCGCGTATCAAGGTGATGGCCAGACTGGATATTGCGGAAAAACGGTTGCCACAGGATGGCCGGATTGCCTTACGACTTGGTCGTCGTCAGGTTGATGTGCGGGTGTCTACCATGCCGTCTGGCGTTGGTGAACGCGCAGTATTACGTTTACTGGATAAAAGTGCCGGACGGCTACAATTGCGTGACTTAGGGGTGCCATCACAGGTTGAGCCGCAGCTGTACCAGATCATCCGCAAGCCACATGGTATGTTTCTGGTCACAGGCCCGACCGGATCCGGCAAAACGACCACATTATATGCAGCACTGACCCGGTTAAATGACCATCGTCGCAACATCATGACGGTGGAAGATCCGATTGAATATGACCTGGAAGGCATCAATCAGACGCAGATCAATGCCAAAATCGGCATGAACTTCGCCCATGGATTACGGGCAATTCTGCGACAGGATCCGGACGTGGTGATGGTTGGTGAGATTCGTGACGGCGAGACCTCAGAGATCGCTGTGCAGGCGAGCTTAACCGGCCATATGGTGTTTTCCACATTACACACCAATACGGCTATCGGGGCGATTACCCGATTACGGGACATGGGTGTGGAACCATTCTTACTGGCATCCAGCCTGTCTGGTATTCTGGCACAGCGGCTGGTACGTCAATTATGTGTCTGTGCTGAAGCCTATCAACCGAATGCTGCTGAGTGTGAACGCCTGGGAGTGAGTGCCGGTACGACGTTGCGACGACCGCGAGGCTGCGATACCTGTAACCAGACTGGTTATCTGGGTCGGATAGGCGTGTATGAGCTCATTACGATGGACGACGTGTTGCGTGCTCATATCCATGCTGAAGAAAGTGAGGCGACTATGCTGCGCCATGTACGCCGACAGAGTCCGGCACTGATTGATTCAGCGATGTCTCTGGTGCGTCAGCACACGACATCCTATGAAGAAGTCCTGCGTGTACTTGGTACCTGAATATCGGGGAATAACTGATTTACCTGCTATGGACGGTGGATCAATCTGTATGCAGCGCTCTGGAGGCAATTTCGTATACGTCATTTGACAAGTCACTGGCTATCAGGTCGCGTAATACAGCCTGTATCTGTGCCTGACGATCGGTGTCGTACCGCTGCCAACGTGCCAGACCACGTAACAGACGTGCGGCAATTTGTGCGTTAAATTTATCCAGAGCTTGTACCTGATCGCGTAAAAAGCGATAGCCACTGCCATCTGCAGCATGAAAACGCAGCGGGTTGCGGGCACTGAATACACCGATCACTGCGCGTACCTTGTTCGGGTTGTGCAGGCTGAACGCCGGATGCTGCATCAGTTGTTGGATCTGTTCCAGGGTGTCTGCGCGGCAGGAGGTTGCCTGCACGCTGAACCATTTGTCCATCACCAGCGGGTCTGTCTGCCAGCGGGTGGCGAAGTCGTCTAACACGGCCTGCCGTTCCGGGTGCTCACTGTCTGCCAGCAGTCTGAGAGCGGCCATCACGTCGGTCATGTTATGTTGTGCGCGGTATTGTGTCAGGACTCGGGTCCATTGTTCCGGCGTGTCCAGGCTTGCCAGGTAGTACAGGATTTGATTTTTCAGGGTGCGACGCCCCATTGCCTCTGGTGTGTTCTGGTAGGTGCCGGTCTCTGCCAGTTGGGCATAACAGGTCTCGAATTCGACCTGTAAGGCGGTGGCCAGTCGGGTGCGTAGTTGCTCCCGGGCATGATGGATGCCGTCGACATCCACGACTGGCAGATCTGCGCCGATATAGTCCAGGTCTGGCAGGCGGAGGAGTTCGGCGGTTAAGGCTGGTTCCGTGTCTTCAGATTGTAGCGCGGTGCGGAAGGCACCCACCAATCCGTCCGGTAGTTGCCAAGTGCGACCTGCACGCTTGTCGGCGACACCCTGCCGCAGGGTATCAGTCAGCAATCGGTGTGCTGCATCCCAGCGATTGAAGCCGTCGCTGTCGTATGCCATCAGATGCATCTGTTGTACCGGGGTGTACGGATAGATCAGTCTGACGGGTGCACTGAAGCCGCGCAGCAGGGACGGGGTCGGGCGTTCCGGTATGGCCTCAAACACGAAGGTATGTTCGCGTTCACTCAGTTCCAGGAGTAAGGTGCCATGGGTCGCTCCGGGCAGTGGCAGGTCATGGCCCTGTGCATCCAGTAGCCCGAGTGCGAGTGGAATCAGGAAGGGAGGCTTATTCTGCTGACCGGGTGTATCCGGCACCTGCTGCTGGCAGGTCAGGGTATAGCGTTGCCGGGTGGCATCATACTGATCGGTCACCCGGACTTCCGGGGTGCCGGCATAGTCGTACCAGTGCCTGAACTGGCTGAAGTCACGTCCGGATATATCGGCCATACAGGCCATAAAATCTTCGGTCGTCACGGCCTGGCCATCATGCCGTGTGAAGTACAGGTCGGTTGCGCGCCGGTAATCTTCCGGCCCGAGCAGGCAGGCCTGCATACGGACCACTTCCGCACCCTTTTCGTACACTGTGGCGGTATAAAAGTTACGGATTTCGATATACGCATCCGGTCGTACCGGATGGGCCATCGGACTGGCATCTTCGGTGAATTGGTGGCTGCGCAATAGTTGCACGTCATCAATCCGTTTGACGCTGTGTAGGCCCTGGTCAGCAGAAAAGGTCTGGTCACGATAGACGGTCAGGCCTTCCTTCAGTGATAGCTGGAACCAGTCGCGACAGGTGATGCGGTTGCCGGTCCAGTTGTGAAAATATTCATGTGCGATCACGCTGGTAATGTTCTGATAGTCCTGGTCAGTTGCAGTTTCAGGACAAGCCAGTACAAATTGTGCATTGAAGATATTCAGCCCTTTATTTTCCATTGCCCCCATATTGAAATCGTTGACCGCAACCACATTATATTGGCTCAGATCATATTCACGTCCATACTGTTGCTCATCCCAGCGCATTGCCTGTTGCAGCGCATCTAATGCATGATCACATTTGGTGATGTTTTCCGGTTCTACATAGATACGTAATATTACTGCCTTGCCGGATGGTGTCGTATGTTGTCCTTCGATATATCGCAGGTCTCCGGCTACCAGGGCAAACAGGTAGCAAGGCTTCGGCAGTGGATCCTGCCAGATGACATAATGGCGTCCGCTGGCCAGGTTGCCCTGCTCAATCAGATTGCCGTTAGATAGCAGAGTGGGGTAACGTGCCTGGTCGGCTTCAATCCGCACCCGGAAGTGGGCCATCACGTCGGGCCGGTCGATATACCAGGTGATGCGCCGAAAGCCCTCAGCCTCGCACTGGGTGCAGTACAGCGGGCCGGAACGATACAGGCCTTCCAGTGCCTGGTTGTTCTCTGGTGCAATCTGCACCTCACTGGCCAGGACAAAGGCTTCCCGGGGTGGGTTGCTGATCGTCAGCAGGTTATCTGCCAGGTGCCAGTCGTCGGCTGTCAGCTGTGTGTCATTCAGTCTGAACCAGATTGGCTGGAGCTCTTCTTCGCCATGCAGGCATAACGGGCCGTTTGTTGCTACCTGTGGATTGGGCCGGATGTGCAGCCGGGATTGAACTCGTGTGCCCTGTTCATGTAGCTGGAAATCCAGTTCTACCTGATCTATCAGATAGGCGGGGGGTTGGTAATCCGCGAGATAGGTTGTGGCCGGATAGTCGTGTGGCATAAATATAGCTTCGTTATAATAGAACGCCTCTGCAAGCGGCTGCGTCAGAGGGGGTGTGATTCAAATTGATGTGGCGTAATAGCTGAGGCACATAAAATTCGTTTCGGCGTTAGCCGTCAGGGGCTTCTCCGAGGGTCGCCA
>JAHDCB010000083.1 GCA_020630035.1 Gammaproteobacteria bacterium | reverse complement strand
TCTGTTGCATAATACTCAGGCACGAGGATGATGTGTCTGATACAAGCTCTGCAGACGCGCCTGTGCCACATGCGTATAAATCTGCGTCGTGGAAAGCGCACTGTGCCCTAGCAATAACTGCACCACACGCAGATCAGCGCCATGATTCACCAGATGGGTGGCAAATGCATGCCGCAGTGTATGTGGCGACAACCGCTCCGCCGGAATATTCGCGATCTGCGCATACAGCTTGATACGATACCAGAAGGCCTGACGAGTCATCCCTGCACCTCGCCGGGTCGGAAAAAACGCATTACATTGTTTGCCCTTCAATAAATCCTGCCGGCCCTCGCGCTGAAAACGAGCAATCCAGTCCAGTGCCAGATCGCCCATCGGCACCAGCCGCTCCTTCCCCCCTTTTCCCTGAACCTGTACCAATCCCTGATTCAGACTGATCTGGCTGGCAGTCAACTCAACCAGCTCCGTCACCCGCAGTCCGGTTGCATATAACAACTCCAGCATACACCGGTCACGCAGTCCCTCTGGTTTATTCAGATCAGGTGCGGCCAGCAACGCCTCAACCTCCGCTTCACTGAGCGCATCCGGCAACTGCCGGGCACGCTTCGGTGCCTCCAGCAGAGCCGACGGATCCTGCTGCAGCCAACCTTCGCGTACTGCCAACTGATAAAACTGACGCAAACACGACAAACGCCGGGCACTGGTACTGGCCTGACGCGCCTGTGTTGTTAAACTCGTCAGATAACCCAGCAAATGATCTGTTGTCGCCTGCAACAAGTCAGTCCCCTGCGTATCCAGAAACACCTGAGCATGCTTAAGATCAGATTGATATGCTGCCTGGGTGTTGGTCGCCAGACCACGTTCCAACCACAACTTATCGACAAATTGTTCAATCGCATCTTCAATCGGCAACATCACATTACCACTTGTTAAGTCTTTGATTTGTGCTGTATCAGGAACACCATAACCCTCGAATACCCGCAATGCCCTGTGCACCCATCTGCCGGGCTTGTGGCAGATCGTGTGCTGCCATACCACCAAGTGCATATACCGGGATTTGTGAAGATACAACCCATTGGGCAAATTTGCGCCAACCCAGCGGGCTTGCCTGCGGATGGCTCAATGTCGGTAATACTGGCGAAAGCACCACAAAGTCAGCACCTATTGCCTGGGCCTGCTGAACATCAGCCGGTGAGTGGCAGGATGCCGCTAACCAACGTAATCCGGCAGGACGCTCCCGGTAACGCCACAAGCGCTGACTATTCAGATGCAGGCCCTGTACATGGCATTGTTGCGCGAATGTGGCCGACGTGTTTAACATCAGCATGGCACCTGCTGCCTGACATAAGTCGGTCGCCACCTGTACCAGATCCGTATATTCGGCCTGATTCAGGTCAGTAACCCGCAATTGAATCAATCTGTACCCATTTAGCAAGACCTGACGCAAGCCAGCCAGCCAGCGTGTTAAATTGCCACAGACTGGTGGCGTAATGACATAACAATCCGGCAACTGCACTGCCCGGATAATTGCCTGATTGGCTGCCGGCATAGCATAATGGTGCAGATCTGGTGGCAATACCCAGCATAATGGCTGGCCTTCGCGTCCGACAGCTTCACCCTCCCATGCGATGACTTGCTGCACTTGTAACACCAGGTGCACATCCGGGTAACGGTGCCAGATCTGAATCAGCGGACATTGTTGCTGCACCACAATACCCACTTCTTCCTGCAATTCACGCTGCAGTGCCTCTGCGTCTGACTCTCCTGCCTCGCACTTCCCGCCTGGAAATTCCCACAAACCACCTTGATGTGCTGTGGCTGCGCGCTGTGCAATCAGCACCTCACCAGCTACATTGCGTATCACACCGAGTACGATCCGCACAGTCTGATTGGTGACGTGCATCAGTTTGTCTTCAGCAAGAGGGGACGTTCTCAAATTGAGCACGCCCCCTAACGGTCACATATATAAACAGATATCTGACTCTCCGGCGAATGCAAAAAAGTCTGCAGCACCTGCATAGTCAATACCGTCAATAAATTCTTCCGGCTGCATATCAAACAGGTCGACGGTCATCTGACAAGCCACTAATCGCACACCACTTTCCTGGCAGATATCACGTAGTTCCTGAATACTGGCAACACCTTTTTCAGCAATCTTTTTCTGCATCATGGTGGTCATCATGGTTTCCATGCCAGGCAAGGCTGTCAGCATGGTCGGAAACCATTTGTCCATGTTCATCGGCATCGGCATGGCCGGATTACCTAATGGCGTAACCTTCAGATCCAGTTCCCGACGTAACAACTGTAAACCATAAAAGGTGAAAAAGATCTGTACCTCATAATCTAACGCTGCCGCTGTCGAGGCCAGAATAAATGGCGGATAGGCCCCATCAAGGGTGCCTTTTGCCGCGATAATCGCCAGTTTTTTTTGTGCCACAGACTTTATCCTTTTTCAATGATAAAGATATATTTACCACTGTCTTCACTGGACTCTAACAACGGATTTCCCGTCTGTTGCGTAAAGGCTGCAAAATCCCGTACTGAACCCTTATCCGTTGCCACAACCCGTAATTTTTCTCCCTTCTCCATACTGTTGAGTGCCTTTTTGGCTCGTAGAATAGGTAAAGGGCAATTCAGTCCGGAAGCATCCACTTCCTGTGCAAATTCTGCCATCAGAAAACTCCGCATATAAAATATCAGGGCAGGCCAACTTAACGACGAATTGTATCTTCTTCGCCACGTATTAATTTCTGAATGTTACTGCGATGACGTATCAGCAGCAATAATGTTATCACCAGGTGCAGACCAATAATCTCCGGTGCCGGCCAGACCCAGGCCACTATCAACGGCGCCAGGCTCATAGCAATTAACGCGGCCAGTGAGGAGACTCGCATGACCTTCGCAACTAACAACCAGATACCTATCACACTGATCCCGATTAACCAATGCAGTCCAAGATCAATCCCTATGGCCGTTGCCACACCCTTACCACCCTGGAAATTAAAATAAACCGGATATAAATGCCCCAGAAAGGCGGCCAGCCCGGTCAGGGCAAAGACAAGTGGTGTCATATCCAGGGCATGACAAGCCAGGATTGGTAGCAATCCCTTCGCCATATCCCCACATAACGTGATGGCCGCAGGCAATTTGCCACCGATCCGCAGTACGTTCGTGGCACCCGGGTTATGCGACCCTTGTGTACGTGGATCTGGCAGGCGAAAACAGTGGCACACCAGAATCGCACTGGATACAGAACCCAGCAGGTAAGCCGCAACGATCAGAAAAAATGCCATAAACAACAGAATAGCCTGCAACAAATACTTGCTAAATGATGTGGATAATGGATTACAGCTCGCTGCGCAGTTGTTGCACATCGTGTGCAGAAAGCCCGGTAACCTCCTGAATAAAGCCCGGGTCGGAGCCTTTACTCAGCAGGTTCGAGGCAACCTGATATAAGCCTTCCTGACGACCTTCCTGACGACCTTCCTGACGACCTTCCTGACGGAATCTTTCAGCAAATGCACTCATGTATTTTGCCTCCTTCGGATAACGTTGTATGTATTCGTTGCGCTCCTGCCTGGTCAGCGCACTGTAAATATCAATAAAATCGAGATATTTTGCCAGCTTTCTCAGATCTGGCTCCAATTGACGTAACCGTTGTGTGGCATGTGCATAGACTGCCAGCTTATTGGCCGCCGCATCGGCCATATTCGGCAAATTGACACAAGCCGGAATATTATCTGCATGCAGGTATTGCTGATAAGGCAGACGTGATATATCGCAGATAACAGTCTCGAAATTCAGATATGTCTTCTGCTCACTGCCAAGTCTCAGCTCAGCAGGATAACTACCAGGTCGCAAAAACACCACCACCGGCACCACCCGGTCGGTCTCAAACATTTCGGCCAGATGCAGACAATAACGGGCTAAACGATGGATCGAAAAACGTTTTGGCTCAGTTTCTTCTTCCAGCACAAATAACAGAGCTTCACGCCGCTGATCCGGCCAGTCGACTAATAGCGGACAATCCAGCTCATGATAATGTTCACCCAGCCTGTCCTGAAGCTGTTCCTGACGAACCGGGGTAATCCTTGCAGCTGCATCAATATGCCGGGCTTCTGACGGTGCAAAAAAGCGCAGCGCCTGCAACGGGTAATCAATGAACAGATTTTTGAAGTTCTGATCGTGTGACGTCATTTGCTCAGATGACACCTGCCTGATGTAGTGCATCCATCACGGCTGTCTGGGCAACAACAGATAACGGCGTGAGTGGCAACCGAATACCAGATGACATACGCCCCATCTGTGCCAGCGCCCATTTCACCGGGATTGGGTTAGACTCAATAAATAAGGTCTGGTGCAACCCGGCTAACTCCGCATCCAGCGCCTGTGCTCGTTCTGCATCCCTGGCCAGTGCTGCCGCACACATCGCCTGCATCTGTGCCGGTGCCACGTTGGCAGTCACTGAAATATCACCATCTGCCCCGCGTAATATCGCCTCGCAGGCCGTCGCATCGTCACCAGTGAAAATCGCAAAGTCAGGGCCAAGTTGGCCACGCAGATCGACGATACGCTGTACTTCACCTGTCGCTTCTTTTATTCCGGTGATATTCGGCAACCCGGCCAGACGCACCACAGTTGATGGTAACAGGTCAACTGCGGTCCGACCTGGCACATTGTATAAAATCTGTGGCATAGCAACGGCTTCAGCAACCGCCTTGTAGTGCTGATATAAACCTTCCTGGGTCGGCTTATTATAATAAGGTGTCACCAGTAAACAGGCATCCGCACCAATCTTCTGTGCCTGTTGTGTCAGGTGTATGGCTTCACGGGTCGCATTCGCACCGGTACCAGCAATCACCGGTATGCGTCCGGCAACCTGCCGCACCGTAAAATCCAGTACCGCACAATGTTCCGTAGTGTCTAAGGTTGCCGACTCTCCGGTCGTACCCACCGACACCAGCGCCTGGGTACCAGATGCGATATGCCACGCAATCAGATCACCGAGTGTTGCATAATCTATGTCACCTGACTCAGTCATCGGTGTGACCAAGGCGACGATACTGCCCTGAATCATCGGTTATCTCTCCTGATTGTGTTGATATACGATCTGACCATTATAGATGGTATGGGTAACTTGTCCGATAAAGTCCCAACCAGCAAACGGGGTATTGTGCCCGCGACTGCGCATTTGCTCAGTCTGCAGTGTCCAGCAGGCATTCGGATCAAAAACACACACATCTGCCGCCTGGCCAATCGCTAAACGGCCATACGGTAAACCCAGTGCATCCGCCGGATTACACGTAATCCGCGCCAGTGCCTCCGGTAAACTGAGTATTCGTTCCTGTACCAGGCGCAATGTCAACGCCAGCAGGCTTTCCAGGCCGGATATCCCCGGTGCTGTCGCCGGAAAAGGTGCTGTCTTCGCATCCTGATCATGCGGCTGATGATCTGAACAGATCACCGGAATCAAGCCATCAGCGACCGCCTGACGCAGGGTATCCCGGTCTCTCAATGACCGCAATGGCGGTGAGACATGACAGCGTGCATCAAAATCAACCAGATCCCAGTCCGTCAGGTGCAACTGATGAACTGCCACATCGGCACTCACCGCCTGCCGCCGTTGTTGCGCCATTTGCAGCAACGGCAAGGCATCTGCAGCGGATAATCCGCGACAATGTATGCGCGCACCGGTATCTGCTGCCAGTGCCAGGTCACGAGCCAATGCCACTGTCTCCGCAACCACCGGAATGCCGGGCAAACCCAGCTGAGTCGCGGTGGCGCCAGCATGTGCACAACCTTCTGCCTGTAGGGCCGGTTCCTGCGGAGATAACAGCACCGGCAGATCAAATGTT
This sequence comes from Gammaproteobacteria bacterium, assembly GCA_020630035.1. Lineage (GTDB taxonomy): Bacteria > Pseudomonadota > Gammaproteobacteria > Chromatiales > Chromatiaceae > JAHDBG01. The sequence goes on along the minus strand of JAHDCB010000083.1, from coordinate 1,446 downwards.
GCGGCATAGGCAAGTGCATGATGCTGTATTGCCGCATCCGCAAACGGCCGTCCGGCTACCTGGCTGAAGGCAACCGCACCGGCATGCTGTAACGCCACCATATCGGCCAGTTGGCGGCCATGTAATCCACGTGTCAGTGCAGCGCAAACCAAGACCCGGGCCTGAGCAGACTGGCGCGCCTGACGCTGAATCAGCTCAATCACCGCCGGCGTATCAATCACTGGATTCGTATCCGGCGTACAGACCAGCGTCGTCACACCACCTTTGGCAGCAGCTGCAGTTTCGCTGGCCAGCGTACCTTTTTCAGTGAACCCTGGCTCACGCAAACTAGCTGCCAGATCAACCAACCCGGGACAAACAACCTGATCTTGCGCATGCACGCACTGGTCTGCCCGAAAACCATCCGGTGCAGCACCCAGTGCAACTATCTTACCTGCCGCAATATGCACATCTGAACATGCATCCAGTCCAGATGCCGGGTCTATCAGGCGCCCATGCAGAATACTGATCTTCATGTCGCCACCTGTCGGGATAACAAGACCACTGCCTGCGCTGCGATGCCCTCACCACGCCCGGTAAAACCCAGCCGCTCCGTAGTCGTTGCCTTGAGATTCACCTGATCCACCGCGACAGACAACAGCGCAGACAGTGTGTCACACATCTGCGGGATATACTGAGCCAAACGTGGTGCCTGCGCAATCACTGTGGCATCCAGGTTTACCAGTTGCCATTGCAGATCACCTAATAATGCCTGGGTTCGCCGTAGTAACACACCGCTATCAATACCAGCCAGCGCCGGATCCGTATCCGGGAAGTGCTGCCCGATATCCCCCAGGGCAGCGGCACCGAGCAAGGCATCACAGATCGCATGAATTAACACATCACCATCAGAATGCGCGACAATACCCTGCGTATGCGGAATCGTCACACCACCAAGCACCACCGCATCTCCCGGGCCAAAGCGATGCGCATCGAACCCCTGCCCCACCCGTAAATCCATATTGGTACCCACTTAACGAGTCAGCTCCTGATGGCAGCCCAGTCTGAACCTGATAACGAATCGAAACACAATTTATTCCAGCGATTTAAAACCGGCCTTACACGTACCCGAAATAATTTTAATGATGGCCTGGCGGACTTACTACTTGGTGAAAAGCCGATAGATGACGATTTGCTGGACGACCTGGAGACAGTCCTGCTGACCGCTGATGTCGGCCTGGACACCACCCGACAGTTAATTGATGAACTACACCAGCAAGTACGGCGCCATGTGCTGAGTGACCGTGCCGCATTGTATCAGGCATTGCAGACACATCTGGTCAGCATATTGCGTCAGACCGAACAACCGGTCATACAGCCAGAACCGGGGCATCCACTCGTCATTCTGATGATCGGCATCAATGGTGCAGGCAAAACCACCACGATCGGCAAACTGGCACATCGTTA
>JAHDCB010000082.1 GCA_020630035.1 Gammaproteobacteria bacterium | reverse complement strand
GGATGACAGCCCAGCCTGATGCTCGCTCGCACCAGGGTATCCTGCGTAAGCAGGTACCACTGGCACGCTATACCAGTTGGCGTGTGGGTGGCCCGGCGCGCCAGTTATACCAACCGACAGATGAGGCAGATCTCAGCCAGTTTTTAGCCCAACTGCCAGCTGATGAGCCTTTGCTCTGGCTCGGACTCGGCAGCAACCTGCTGATACGTGATGGCGGCTTTCCGGGCACCGTCATTGCGCTGCATGGCCGGTTGGCCAAGTTTGAAATCACGGGTACTCGATTACAGGTCGGCGCTGGCGCAGCCTGCGCCAGAGTGGCACGTGCCTGTGCTCGCGCCGGGCTGGCTGGCGCGACCTTTCTGGCTGGCATCCCAGGCACCGTCGGTGGTGCCTTAGCGATGAATGCCGGCGCCTTTGGCGGCGAGACCTGGGAATATGTGCAACAGGTGCGCACTATCAATCGCCAGGGCGTGTGTCAGCAACAGGCAACCGAGGCATTTCAGATTGCGTATCGACAAGTCGATAAACCCGCCGATGTGGCCTTCCTCGGCGCGACGCTACAGTTTCGTAGCGGCGACGCCATGCAGGAACAAGCCAGAATCCGCCAGTTATTACAACAACGCAGTATCCAACAACCCACGGGTAAGCCCAGCGGTGGCTCAACCTTTCGTAACCCACCCGGCGATTTCGCTGCCCGGCTGATTGAGACCTGTGGCCTGAAGGGCTATCAGATCGGCGGAGCGCAGGTCGCACATAAACATGCCAACTTTATTCTGAATACCGGAACCGCGACTGCTCAGGATATCGAAGACCTGATCATGTATATACAGACTGAAGTACAGCGGCAACAGGGCATCCTGTTACATCCCGAAGTACATATTGTGGGAACAGCAACATGAACACTGACCCGGACAGGTTTGGCCGCGTCGCCGTGGTGATGGGGGGGTGGGCTAATGAACGCGATGTCTCGCTGAACAGTGGCACAGCAGTCTTATCCGCATTGCAGGCCGCAGGCATTGCTGCCCATCCGGTTGATCTGCAACAAACTAACCTGCTGCAACAACTGACCGGATTTGACCGGGTGTTTAATTGTGTGCACGGTCGCGGCGGCGAAGATGGCCAGTTATCCGGCGCACTGCAATTGCTCGGCCTGCCCTGCACCGGCAGTGGTGTGCTGGGCGCGGCTCTGGCGATGGATAAGCATCGTACTAAGCTGATCTGGCGCGGTATGAACTTGCCGACACCAGACTGGCTGCTACTCCAATCTGAAGAAGACCTGACCCAGGCAGCTATGCACCTGGGACTACCACTGATGGTCAAAGCCGCACTGGAAGGCTCCAGCATCGGCGTTAGTCAGGCGCACAACACCGACCAACTCACCTGTGCCTGGCAGGATGCAAAAGGGTGCGACAGTCACGTGATTGCCGAACAATGCATCCTCGGCACAGAGTATACCGCTAGCATCTTGGGCACCCGCGCCCTACCACTGGTCCAGCTGGAAACAGACCGGGACTTTTACGATCACACCGCGAAATACCAAGCCGGACACACCCGCTATCAGGTACCGTGCGGCCTGGACAGTACCACAGAACAACACATACAAACATTATGCGTGCAGGCATTTCAGGCACTGGATTGTCGCGGCTGGGGCCGGGTGGATGTGATGCTGGATCAGGCACAACAACCCTGGTTAATCGAAGTAAATACCGTCCCCGGCATGACCGAGCTAAGCCTAGTGCCCAAGGCAGCCGCAGCCGCCGGGCTGAACTTTACCGAGCTGGTCGTGGAGATTCTGGCGCAAACGCTGGATCAACCTGATGGCAAAACCTGACACCAACAACACCAGCCGGCGCTGGATCTGGGCAGTGCTCTGGCTCAGCCTGCTGGGCGGCAGCGGCGCCTGGGTCTGGTGGTATTACCTGGCGAATCCGGCATTTTTTCCACTCCAGGTGGTACGCATTCAGGGCGAATTTCGCTACCTGGATCCGGCCCGGATTGAACAGATACTGGGCAAACATCTGACCAACAGCGGCTTTTTCAGCCTGAATCTGACCCGGCTGCAAACCGCCTGCCTAGCACTACCCTGGGTCGCCGAAGCGCATATCCGGCGCGTCTGGCCAAATGCCGTACACATCACACTGACAGAACAAATACCGCTGGCCCGCTGGGGCGAAACTGACCCGGTCACCTGGATCAATGCGAAAGGTGAATTATTCCGCCCGGCCCGGGCAGTTGACCTGACATTACCGGTACTAATCGGCGCTACCGAGCAGGCCGGTGAACTGATCACCTTACTGCAACAGATTCAGACCACCTTGTCTGCGACACCACTACAGTTACGCCGTCTGCAACGCCATCCGCCAGGCAGCTGGAGCATACAACTCTACCCTGAGCTGACCGTCTTACTGGATCATCGTCAACCGCGTCAACGCTGGCGCCATTTCATACAAATTTACTCGCAACTACCCAAACCGGCACGCCGGATTGATCTGCGCTACCCACAAGGATTTGCCGTCTTGTTTAAGGATGCTGTTTAATGCCGAAAAAACACGATAAAAATATTATCGTCGGTCTGGATATCGGAACCTCAAAGATCGCAGCGATCGTCGGCGAAATCCGCGACGACCAGGGGATTGACGTGATCGGCCTGGGCAGATGCGATTCACATGGCCTGAAAAAAGGCGTGGTGGTCGATATCGAATCAACCGTCCAGGCCATCCAGAGTGCCGTTGCCGAAGCCGAGCTGATGTCCGGGATCGAAATCAGCAGCGTCTATGCCGGCATCGCCGGTAGCCACGTCGCCAGTCAGAACTCCGAAGGCATCGTCGCCATCCGGGATCGCGAAGTGACCCAGGCCGACGTCGACCGGGTGATTGACGCAGCTCGCGCAGTGCCAACCCTGGCAGATCGTGAAGTCCTGCACATCCTGCCGCAAGAATTCATCATCGACAACCAGGAAGGCATCCAGGACCCGATCGGCATGTCCGGCATCCGCATGGAAGTCAAGGTACACCTGGTGACCGGCGCAGTCAGTGCCGTACAAAACATCACCAAATGTATCCAGCGTTGCGGGCTGGAAGTTGAAGACCTGATACTTGAACAACTCGCCTCCTGCTACGCCGTGTTGCAGGAAGACGAAAAAGAGCTCGGCGTCTGCCTGGCCGATATCGGCGGCGGAACCACCGACATAGCACTCTATAAAAACGGTGGCATCCGCTACACCGACGTCATCCCGATTGCCGGGCACCAGGTGACACACGACATTGCAGTCGGCCTGCGCACCCCCACCCTGGCCGCCGAAGATATCAAAAAGAAATATGCCTGCGCCCTCGCCTCACTGGTACACACAGAACAACAGATCGACGTACCCAGCATCGGAGATCGCCCGGCCCGCTCATTATCCCGCCAGACCCTGGCTGAAGTAGTCGAGCCCCGCTACGACGAACTGCTCGGCCTGATTCAGACCAAGCTGCAACATTCCGGCTTTGCCGAGCAGGCCGCTGGCGGCGTAGTACTCACCGGCGGCAGTGCCAAAATGGAAGGCCTGCTGGATCTGGCCGAAGAAGTGTTCCATATGCCAGTACGCCTCGGCGTACCCACCCATATCCACGGCCTACCGAACGTGCAGGATCCGATCCACGCCACCGGCGTCGGTCTGCTGCTGTATGCACAACAGGATGGCCGTACCCGCCAGACCGGGTCATTGCGCGCCGACACCAGCCTGCAAACCATCTGGCAACGTATGAAACAGTGGTTCCAGGGCAACTTTTAAGCTCAACCCCAAAAACACAGACTCAATGTCACCCGCATACACTTATTTCGTTTTCTCACCGCAGAGGCAAGACCATGTTTGAACTGATGGACGACCTAGACAAGCAACATGCCGTCATCAAGGTCATCGGCGTTGGCGGCGGCGGCGGCAATGCCGTCAGTCATATGCTGCAAGCACACCTGGAAGGCGTGGAATTCATTTGTGCAAATACCGATGCCCAGGCACTGAACAATACCGAAGTCCACAACAAACTGCGCCTGGGCGAACAACTCACCCGAGGCCTCGGTGCCGGCGCCAACCCCAGGGTTGGTCAGGAAGCGGCAGAAGAAGCGCGTGAGCGCATCAGCGAAAAACTCACCGGCGCCGACATGATATTCATCACCGCCGGCATGGGCGGAGGTACCGGTACCGGCGCTGCTCCGGTCATCGCCGAAATCGCCCGGGAACAAAATATCCTGACAGTTGCGGTCGTCACCAAACCATTCCCGTTTGAAGGCGGGAAACGGATGAAGCTTGCCGAAGCCGGGATAGCCGAACTGCGCGAGCGCGTCGACTCACTGATCGTAGTACCCAACGAAAAACTACTCACCGTCCTGGGCAAATCCACCTCACTGCTGGATGCGTTCAAACAAGCGAACGACGTACTGTACAACGCCGTGCAGGGCATCGCCGAACTGATCACCCGACCCGGCCTGATCAACGTCGATTTTGCCGACGTCCGCACCGTGATGAGCGAAAAAGGCGAAGCCATGATGGGCTCCGGCATCGCCAGTGGCGAAAACCGCGCCCGTGATGCTGCAGAAGCGGCGATCAACGATCAGCTGCTGGAAGACATCAACCTATCCGGCGCCGGCGGACTACTGGTGAATATTACCGCCGGGATGGACCTGTCTATCGGCGAATTTGACGAAGTCGGCAGCATCGTCAAAGAATTTGTCGCCGAAGACGCCACCGTCGTGGTCGGTACCGTGATTGATATGGACATGCAAGACGAAATACGCGTCACCGTGGTCGCCACCGGAATCGGCACCTCTCAGCAGACCAAACAACCTGAGAACAACCTGAAGCTGGTGACAGCATCCGAAGAGCCCAAAATGGCAGCTTCCGGCGGTAGTGGCCAGGCAGAATATCCGCGAGGCTATGTTGCCGACGATGAAACACAAGACCTGGAATACTTAGATATACCAGCCTTTCTGCGCCGCCAGGCAGATTAACAGCACATTTAAATCGCGCGCCACTACCTCGCCCATGACCACAAGCGCGACGCCTTCCTTTGGCATCCCACGTTGTACTGAAGCCATCATGCGTAAACGTTCTCTCACCCCCTCAAGTGGTACGAAAATACTTGATCGCTACAATGGCAACGGTTAAGAGAACATCAGCGGCTTGCTGATATCGATAACAGCGTCATTTTTGAAGACAGTGAAACCGTCATTTCCGAGCAACCAGCTACAACGCCCTGATACACCTGTACATCAGATTTAACTATAGCTCATTAACGCCCTTACCATATATAGAGATATATGATAATTCGCCAAATAAAAACCAATACAAGTTATCAATACGGAGGAATTTGGAGTTGATATAAAATACATCCGTAATGAACTAAAGCAGGCTTATACGTCAGATTATGAGTGGGATTTGTATCTTTATAGACAACACAAGATAGAATTTTTGAAGAAACATCTTAACACATATTTATTAAAAGATATTTCTGAGAAAACATGGATAAAATATTATTCTGGAAATATCTCTGACTCTGATATTAATTACATTATTCAGAGCTTACCCAAAGAAATAAAAAATGAACTAGACAGCATAAAGCCAACAAGGAAGAGACTGATATCTGAGTTTAATTTAAATCGATCAAAAAATAATTGGAATGCCTACAGAGTTCCAGCTAAAGATTTCGGCCAAGAAAATGCTTTAATAAACTCTAATGCCACACAAGACTACAGAGCAGTAAAAAGAAAATTCAAAGAACTTCCCAAGACATTGGAAAGCAAAAGTTTAAAGATAAAATTAAAATACATAGCACAGTGTCTATATGAAAAATCAGAGCGTAAACCAACATCATTAAATATAATCACTCATCACACAATTGTATATTGCTTCCCAAACGACAAAGCTACCAACTCACCAGAAGGAATACATCAAGATGGCATGGATTATATCGTGTCCGCATTGGTTGTAGAAAGAAATAACATAAAAGGCGGGAAAAGTATTATTTATGGGCGAGATGCTAAAACTGAGATTTTAAATATCACGCTGCAACCAGGGCAAGGGATATTGCAACCCGACAAAAATAGTGATTTATGGCATACGGTGACGGCAATTGAGTGCTTAGAGGATAAAGATATAGGCTATCTATCAACTATTGGATTTGATATATCAGTAATATGATAACGAGAGCTAAAATGAATACTCCATCGGCTAAAGCCGGTGGTTCCGAGTTACGGCTTAAAATCGGATTAGCCGACCTAATGGTCGACAGAAACAATGCACTGAAATCATCACTTACTGAGTGAAAGAACGGATAGGCCGACGATAAGCTATATTACCGCATAAACACTGACTTCTGGCTGCTCAACAAAAACATGAAGTCACGGATTCATGTGTTACGACCGGACAGAGTAGACCATGTTTGAAGTTGTCACTAAAGGAGCATTGATATCAGGCAGTATGATTATTGCCATTGGTAGCCAAAATGCTTTTATTTTAAAGCAGGGATTATTAAAAAATAATATTTTTTATGTTTGTCTTTTGTGTTTTTTATGCGACTTTATCTTAATGAGTATTGGTGTAATAGGTTTGGGTAGCTGGATTAGAAAATCAATAATATTAACTAACTTATTAGCTTTAGGTGGAGCTATATTTTTACTGTATTATGGAAGCACAGCATTTCTTAGTTCTTATCGAGGTAATAGTAGTTTAGAAGCTTCTGATACTTTATCAAAAGACAAACCTAAAAGCTTAACGGTGGTACTAGCAGCAACACTTGCAGTTACTTTATTAAACCCTCACGTCTACCTTGATACAGTTGTAATTATTGGTGGCATAGCGGGAACTTTATCGAATGAGGAAAAAATATATTTTTTATCTGGGGCATTATTAGCTTCTTTTACTTGGCTCTTTAGTCTTGGTTATGGTGCTAGGTTATTAGCTCCATTATTTAAAATAAAATCTATGTGGCGAATTTTTGATTTCATAATCGGCTGTATTATGTTTTTCATATCTATAAGCTTAATTAGATACGTTCTGCAAACAGGCAATTATTGAATCAACTCCTGTTCAGATAACCGGTATAGTTAAATTTCGACTGCTTTTGATTCTACACTTAGCGAAATGGCGTTAGCAAGAAAAGCGGTGGTTAACTGGCTATCACTTCGCGCTAGTAGTTCAAATATAACCACTGCCGAAATCTTAATCCAAAGCTGGTGGGTGGCTGCACAGGCAATAAAAAAGCCCGTAACCCTTTTGATGCACAAAGGATTACAGGCTTTAAGGGAACTTCTAAAAATGGGTCGTTTTTTCCAGGATATGGCATCCAGCTGAG
>JAHDCB010000081.1 GCA_020630035.1 Gammaproteobacteria bacterium | reverse complement strand
CGTAAACCAGCTCTCACCCCCTCAAGTGGTACGAAAATACTTGACCACTACACATGGCTTTGTCCCCGCAGCAAGCTGCGGGGAATACTAAGATTTAGGCAAAGGGTATCGGACCGAATAGCCGCTGGTAGTTGGTACCTGTCGTCTGGATCACATCTTCCAACGGTATCTGACGCACATCCGCCAGGGTTTCAGCGACCTTGATCACGTAACGTGGCTCATTCGGTTTCCCGCGCCGGGGTACCGGAGCCAGATAGGGTGAATCTGTTTCGATGAGTATCCTGTCCAGCGGGACTTTTGCTGCAACTTCACGCAAACGCTGGGCATTTTTGAAGGTAACCACCCCGGAAAATGAAATATAAAAGCCCAGCTCAATCGCCTGGCACGCAATTTCCCAGCTCTCGCTGAAGCAATGTAAGACGCCTCCCACCTCAGCAGCATGTTCCTCTTGTAACAACCGGATAGTATCCGCTGGCGCCTGGCGAGTATGTACTATCAACGGTTTTTGCGCCGCTCGCGCTGCCTGGATATGGCAACGGAAACGTTCCTGTTGTTGTGTCTTATGCTCTTTGGTGTGGTAGTAATCCAGCCCGGTTTCGCCGATGGCAACATTTTTCGGGTGTTGGACCCATTCCACCAGAAGTGCTTCAGTCAGTTCCGGCCCATCCTGCTCGCAGGGGTGGACACCAACCGAGAGCGAAATCTGCGGGTAGTCAGCCACCAGTTCCCGCATGGCGGGATAAGCTTCCAGGTTAACGCATACGCATAACATGTGCTCAACACCAGAGGCCAGTGTTTGCGCAACAAAGGTAGCAAATTCACCCCCATAAGGGGTCAGATCAATTCGATCCAGATGACAATGTGAGTCTATCAACATGTTGGTAGCGGTGCTTTACAGAGTGTGGGTAGGCTGATCTGAATACAGCCGGTCAGCCAGGCATTGCTCAATCTGTTGTTTAATCTGCTCAGCGCCAGGCCCGGTGAATTGTACGCCAATACCAGCGACCTGATCAGAGGCCGTGGCCGGTGTTATCCAGACTACTTGCGCTGACAGAGTGACCCAGGATGCTGCGCCCGGCAAAGACAGACGTAACGAGACTATCGTACCCAGTGGGTGTTCTCCATCTGTCGGAATAAAAATGCCGCCGTCCGGCACAAAGGCCAGATAGGCGGCATATAACGCATCCTGGGTACTGATCTGAACCGACAACATAGCGGGACACAGATCAGGTGAAAGAGCTGATCAGGCGATCAGTTGGTGCGAAAACGGCGAGCCAGCCAGAAGTCCACACTGACATAACGGCCACCTCCGATAAAAAACAATGCAAGTGCCATAATGGCGTAGGTCACAGCAAACTCAATACCATTATTCAACACCACGAAGTTTCCGGCTTCTGTCAGCCAGGTATAGTCGCCATGTTCCTGCAGAATCGCCATAGCGCGCTCCAGACGTTCTGTTGCAGCAGGCGTTTCAGCAATCGCGGCCCAGCCGTGTTGCCAGTGTACGCTCACAGCAGCAACGACCATGGTAATCAATAGCGGTATTGAAATCCAGCGAGTGGCCAGGCCGAACAACAGCAGTATGGCACCACCGGCTTCAGTGAGTGCAGCCGCCCAAGCCATCAGTGCCGGAAACGGTAGCCCAAGCCCCCAATCCGGATTGCCAAACCAGGCAATCGTACTGTCCATACTGGCCAGCTTGTTTGTACCAGCCATCCAGAATACCGGCACCAGGTATAAGCGTATCGCCAGTGGTGCCAGAAAATCCAGTGCTCGCGTCGAGCCCAGCACATCTTGCAAACGATTCAATAGCTTAAGCATCGTTTTTCCTCAAAAATGAAGGTCGTCAGCCAGATGCCATGACACCCAGCAGAATATTACGCTCGCGTAAGTCTGCCAACAATGTCGTACCCGCCTGCAAGACAGGCTCCGGATCATGAGGCTGTAACGTTCGCGCCATTTTTTCCAGCAGATTCCGGCCAGTGAGCTGCGGGTCAGACTGCAACGTAGTAATCAGATGTTGCGTCACCGCATTGATCTCCAGAAAGTGCACCTGATCCAGACGATCCCGGTAAACCACCAGATGAGTGGGTTGTGCCGGAGGCTCAATCGGCAGGTAATCCGGGCTGATACGGTGCACCGGATAACGATAGGTTAAATTCCAGGCAGTGGGAGCCACTACCGGACACCCTGTCAGCAGGTCACCGTTCGGGTCATAACCGGTTGTGACTTCTGCATCATTGATGGCGACTGCCAGTTCGGCATACTCATAATGTGCCAGCTCCAGCATAAACGGCCAGTCATCCGGTTGTGCCGATCGTTCCTGCTCCAGGTATTGTATAAATTCAAGACCGATTCGAGTGAACAATCCGGTACGACAGGCATGTTGCTGCAAAAAATCCCGCACCAACTGTTGCCAGGGCAAGTCCGGAATAATGTGGCGTAATACTGGAAAATTACTTGCCAGATGGCTCTCCATACCGTTGTACATCAGTTCACTATAAACCTGCATGCGACGTTCCGGCACACCGGCCGGCAGTGGGGCCTGCGCCGGGTCACGAACTCGCACAGTCAACGCCAACTGATGCTGCTGAAAGACAGGTAGTTCAGGCGGCATAAGATGCCGTCGCTGTTGCGTGCTGTCGTTGCAAACGCAGAATCTGCTGAACTTCGTTCAGCAACGTATCCAGTGGTGGAATATTAAAGTCACGTTCCAGCAGGGTTGGGAAGGTCCCGTACCCGGCATAAGCCGCTGCCAGTAACTCCCAGACATCCGGCAAGACATCCTCGCCATGAGTATCAATCCGCAACCCATCTGCCTGTTGCTCATGCCCGGCAATATGGGCATACAACAGACGTTCAGCCGGAATCTGCTCCAGATAGGCTAGCGGGTCAAACCCATGATTGGACGCATTCACAAAGATATTGTTGATGTCCAGATGATAACCACAGTCAGCCTCAGATAACACTGCGTTCAGAAACTCAATCTCACTTAAGTCACCTGGTAGCTGCGCATAAGTCGAGACGTTTTCCATGCCGATCTGTCTACCAAGATAGTCCTGTACCTGGCGGATACGATCCGCAACATAATGCACAGCTTCTTCAGTAAACGGGATTGGCATCAGATCATACAGCTGACCAGTGTCGCCACAATATGACAGATGCTCGGTATACACCAGAACCTGACGCTGCTGCAGAAACATCCTGATTTCGCGCAACAAATCCCAATCCAGTGGTGCTGGGCCACCAATATTCAGAGACAGCCCGTGGCACACCAGAGGATAACGCTCTGTCACCGCATCCAGGGTCTTACCTCTTGCTCCACCCACGTGAATCCAGTTTTCCGGGGCAACCTCGACAAAGCTGATTTGTCCCGGCTGCTGCGCCAATAACGGTGCCATCAGCTCCTGCTTCAGGCCCAATCCGGCACCCTGCACCTGATAAGGCATCACTATTCCCATCCACTGCAAAATCAAAATAAACGGCCTTGCTCCTGCCAACGCAGGAGCAAGGCTCTGAGATCAGCTAGCGCCGCCGCACTTACCTTCGTGGCCTTTGCTCGCATCGCCGCCACACTTGCCAGCGCCACACTTGCCTTCATCGCCTTTGCTCATATCACCGCCGCACTTACCTGCTCCACACTTACCTTCATCGCCCTTGCTCATATCACTGCCACATTTGCCGGCACCACACTTGCCTTCATCGCCCTTGCCCATATCGCCACCGCACTTACCGGCACCACATTTGCCCTCTTCACCTTTTTCAGCATCTGGTGAGGAAGAAAAAACTGACGTCATGTAGCCACCTTGTAGCTCAGTCATGCTGAATGGGTTACCAGCGGCAGACGCAGCCTGCGTTAACATTAAGGAGCCTGCAACAGCAGCACCTACAGCCATAGCAACCGGTTTTACAGATGGGTTCATGATAAATCTCCTGATCAGAACATAGAAAAAAATGAAATTTCGCGAATTGTAACTGTGTAACCCGTTTTTACACGCCCTTTGCGACAAAGCAATGTAACAAAAGTTTTATCTGCTGACGACATTCTGACTATTTGCTTTTTAATGTTTCCGGAATATAATTGCGAATCATTCTCATTCTCATTTACTAGGCCAGGTTTATGTACTCTCTGAAACGATTATTTCCATACTGCTTAACACTCATTTTCAGCGTTTGCTACCTGGCACCTGCGCTAGCCGCCACAGAAGAAGTCGTCGTATATTCTGCCCGCAAGGCCCACCTGATAGCACCCTTGTTTGATCGCTATACTCAGAAAACCGGGGTTAAAGTGACCTTGCTGACAGATAAGGCCGGGGCTTTGGTGCAACGCTTGCTGGCAGAAGGTAAACGTACGCCAGCTGACCTGTTGCTGACTGTGGACGCTGGTAATCTGTGGCAGGCGGCTGAACAGGACGTACTGGCGACGGTAGACTCAAAACAGCTTCAGCAGCAGGTACCTATATGGTTGCGTGACCCGGATGGACGCTGGTATGGCTTGTCCAAGCGTGCACGCACCATTATTTACAATACCGAGCGAGTCCAGCCAGCAGAAATCAGCACCTATGCTGATCTGGCACAGCCCAAATGGTATGGCCGGCTCTGTTTACGCACCTCAAAAAAGGTATACAACCAATCGTTGGTCGCAATGATGATCGCACGCTATGGTGAGACACGTACTGAAGACGTTGTGCGTGGCTGGGTGAATAACCTTGCTGCAGCTCCCTTCTCTAACGATACCAAGGCGATTCAAGCAGTTGCCGCTGGACAATGTGATGTAGCGATTGTGAACACCTATTATTTCGGCCGCCTGCAACGTAAACAACCCGATCTGCCAATTGCTCTCGCCTGGCCAAATGCCGCAAGCGGCGGTGTACACGTCAATGTGTCTGGTGGTGGCGTCACGCGTTATGCAAAACACCCGCAAGCTGCCTTGCGCTTGCTGGAATGGCTGGCGTCAGAAGAAGCACAAGGTGAATTTGCAGAGCTGAACCTGGAATATCCGGTAAACCCGGAAGTCCCGGCAGCGAAACAGGTACAGGCCTGGGGTAGCTTCAGTGAAGACCCGATGAACCTGAGCCAGGCAGGTCGGTTTCAGGCCCGTGCTGTGCGGCTGATGGATCGCGTCGGATACCGTTAATGCCCCAGGCTGATCGACTCTGGCGCTGGGCAAGCTGGTTTACCGCCGGTCTGGTACTAGCGCCACTGGGTATGATTAGCCTCAGTTGGACAGAACTAAACCCAGAGACCTGGGCGCACCTGAATCAGACCTTGTTGCCAACCTTGCTGCGCAACACCATTCTGCTGATCGGCGGTGTTGGCATCGGGGTCAGTCTGCTCGGTGTGGCGCTTGCCTGGCTGACCAGCCTGTGCGAATTTCCCGGCAGACGCTGGCTCAGCTGGGGGTTGATGCTGCCGTTTGCGTTGCCGGCGTATGTACTGGCGTTTGTTTTTCTGGGCTTGTTCGATTTTTCCGGCCCGGTACAACAAGGGCTGCGCACGCTGTTCAGCCTACCCGACAACTGGTCGTTTGAAGCACGCCATCCCCTCGGAGTGATCCTGGTGATGACCCTGGTGCTGTATCCATATGTATATATGCTGACACGAACTGCCTTCATGGCACAGGGACGCAGTACATTCGATGCAGCACGCAGTCTCGGATTAAGCACCTGGGCAAGCTTCTGGCGCGTGTCCCTGCCACTGGCTCGCCCCGCCATGATCGCAGGCCTCAGTCTGGCTCTGATGGAAGCATTAGCAGACTTCGGCACTGTCTCGGTCTTCAATTTTGACACATTCACCACAGCCATCTACAAGGCCTGGTTCGGCTTGTTTGATCTGCACAGCGCCGCACAGCTGGCCTCACTGTTATTGTTGCTGGTATTGCTGATTCTATGGCTGGAACAATACAGTCGGGGCCGTGCCCGGATTACCCAACCAGTCAAAACACCACAGGAACGTATCCGGTTACGCGGCCTGCCTTGTGTACTGGCTGTCTGCTGCACCTGGGGTGTCTTCGCATTAGCCTTTGTATTGCCCATGACACAACTGCTGAGCTGGGCATGGGCGTTACGTCATGAGCTCACCGCAGATTATTTGACGCTGACTAACCATACCCTGGTGCTGGGTGCATTCGCTGCTGGCCTGACCCTGGCTGGCGCCCTGGTACTGGCACTTACCCGGCACCATCAGAACCGGACCAGCATCCGTATCAGTGTGCAACTCAGTACACTCGGTTATGCACTGCCAGGTTCCGTACTGGCTGTCGGCGTGATGCTCAGTCTGACCTGGTTGGATCAGCGCATCGCTGATCTGATGCAATCACTGACTGGTACCGACCCGGGATTGCTGCTGACCGGCACATTGGCAGCACTGTTAATTGCGTATTTCATCCGCTTTCTGGCAGTTGCATATGGGCCGGTTGCTACCAACCTGCAACAGCTACAACCCAGCTTGTCCGAGGCCGCCCGGACACTGGGAGCACATACTGGCATAATCGTGCGTCGTCTGTATCTGCCGATGCTACAACCCGGCCTGCTGACCGCAACCTTGCTGGTGATGGTAGATGTGATGAAGGAAATGCCAGCAACGCTGCTACTACGTCCGTTTGGCTGGGACACCCTAGCTGTACGCTTGTATGAGCTGACATCAGAGGGTGAGTGGGAACGAGCTGCGTTACCTGCTCTCATTTTAGTCTGTACCGGCTTGTTACCTGTATTGGTACTGGCACGTTCTGATCCGCGCGAACAAGCCACACACAAGCTATGAAGCAGGAGTTCATCCAGTCTGATTTGCTTATAGTACAATGCTGCGAGCATAAGGCCCTCTGAAAACCTTACTGAGCTTACACAATATGAGCAGAACACCTGTCATCATCGGTAACTGGAAAATGCACGGCACACGAAACAGTGTGCGTACATTATTGAGCAACCTGACTGCTCAATTGCCCGCCCAGCCCGCCGTGCAATATGCAGTGTGCGCACCAGCGATCTATCTGGCCACCGTGCAAAAAAATCTGACTCACAGCCAGATTACCTGGGGTGCACAGGATGTGTCACCGCATCAGCCTGGAGCCCATACTGGCGAGATTGCCGCAGAGATGCTGCGCGACTATGGCTGCCGCTACGTGATCGTCGGCCATTCAGAACGCCGTGCCCAACATGGCGAATGCGATGCCCTGATTGCACAAAAATATGCCGCTGCACAACGTGCGGAACTGATACCCGTTCTGTGCGTAGGCGAGACCGCCGCACAGCGCACAGCAGGAGAAACCCAGGCTGTTATCACTGCTCAACTGGATGCTGTGCTACAACACAACGGTGTCCAGTCCTTTGCAAACAGTATCATCGCATACGAGCCAGTCTGGGCGATCGGCACCGGTAACACCGCATCGCCTGAACAAGCACAGGCGGTACATCACACTATCCGCCAGCACATCGCTGCCCACGACCCATCTGTGGCGCAACAATTCTCAATCCTGTATGGCGGCAGTATGCAACCGCAGAACGCAGCCGGTCTGCTGGCGCAACCTGACATCGACGGAGGTCTGATAGGAGGTGCCTCGCTACAGGCCGACAGTTTTCTGGCAATCGGCGAC
>JAHDCB010000080.1 GCA_020630035.1 Gammaproteobacteria bacterium | reverse complement strand
TCACCAGCCCCAGCCGGGCAAACTGCACATCCTGCTGAAACAAGGCATGTGTACCGACCAGAATAGCGAATTCACCCTGCGCCAGATCCTGCAACAACCGCTGACGCTTCTTGCCTTTCTGCCGACCGCTGAGCCAGCCAACCGATAGCTGCAAGGGCGCAAACCAGGTGCTGATATTGTGGCGATGTTGTTCCGCCAGCAATTCGGTCGGTGCCATCAACGCGACCTGATAACCCGCCTCAATCACTGCCAGTGCCGCCAGTGCCGCCACAATTGTCTTACCTGAACCAACATCACCCTGCACCAGACGTAACATCGGGTGCGGACTTGCCATGTCCGCCTGAATTTCCGTGACCACCCGCTCTTGCGCCTGAGTCAATTGAAACGGCAGACTAGCGCGTAATTGCGCGGCCAGTTGTTGCAGACTGGTCGCCACCGCAGGTGCAGGATGAACCTGCTGGCGAGCACGCAGTTGACGCAGGCTGAGCTGATGAGCCAGCAACTCCTCAAACGCCAGCCGTTGTTGTGCTGGCGGCGGCTGATCGACCCAGGTATGTGGTGCTGCTTCAGCCGGTGGCCGATGCAAAAATCGCACCGCTGCTGACAAGGGTGGCAGTTGTAATCGCTGTAATACAGCATCTGGCAGGAGCTCCGGCAGCGGCATCTGCTGATCCAACTGAGCCAGGGCCTGTTCTGTCAGATCACGCCAACTGATTTGATGCAGACCCTCTGTCGTCGGATAAATTGGGGTCAGGGATTTATTCATGCTGACAGGTTGATCAGCAGCCACTACCTGATACTCAGGATGAATCAGCTCCAGATGACGAGGCCCACGCCGTACCTCACCAAAACAACGCAGTTGTGCACCCGGTTGCAACTGAGCCCGTTGCATCGCACTGAAATAAAAAAAACGCAGCCACAGATGGCCCGTATCATCTGCAACCTGTACCATCAAAGAACGTCGCCGGGCGACCTGCACTTCTGCCAGCGTTACCGTCACCGCGATCACCGCAGAATCGCCTGCACGTAACTGGCGGATCGGTATAATGCGGGTGCGGTCCTGATAGCGCAGGGGCAAATGAAACAACACATCCTGCACCGTATGGATGCCCAACTTCGCTAAACGTGCAGCCTTCTGCGGCCCCACCCCCTGCAATTGTGTGACTGGGATGCCAGCAACTGATGCCTCAGACATACCACACATTACCCCACCTCAACATATTCCGTGCATACCGATACCTGCAAAACCTGACTAAATCCTCAGTTAAGGAACGAACTCCAATCATGGAACCGTCTCCAGAAATCAATTGCGAGTAGCTAAATCGCAAAGGAAAAAGCATTCATGAATACAGCACATGTTATTTCGCGTGACCCGGAAATTATGAGTGGAACTCCAGTATTTTCGGGAACACGAGTTCCTATCAAAACACTCTTTGATAATATAGGCGCCGGACTTTCCGGTAATGATTTTTTACAAGACTTCCCTTCTGTCACACGAGAACAAATGAAACAAGTACTGGACATGGCAGATGAAGCTTTATACGCCTATACAAACACATGAAACTACTCCTTGACGAAAACATGCCGAAACGACTTCGGCAAGATTTTGTCGACAATGGTTTCAGCACATATTCTGTACAGGATATGGGATGGAATGGCACAAAGAATGGTGCATTGCTCCAGCTTCTGATGCAGCATCAGTTTGACGCATTACTCACGGGAGATAAAAACCTGGAATACCAGCAAAATGACATCTCAATCCCAATCATTGTGTTTGATGCTAGGCGGCTTGTGTACCATACCATGCAGCCATTAGTCACAGAAGCGATGCAGCTTCTGCGTAACAATCCACCTCCGGGTGTATACAGGATTTCTGTTTAACCTGACCACAGCATATTCCGTGCATACCGATACCTGCAAAACTATATTTGGTCGCTTTCAGGCCGCCAACCCTCACCCGACGACTGAACTGCATTATGACTCTCCGTTTGAGCTGCTGATCGCAGTTATTTTATCCGCACAAGCGACAGATAAAAGCGTCAATAAGGCAACGACCACCCTGTTCGCCTGCGCCAATACCCCGGCAACCATTCTGGCATTAGGCGAGGCAGGCCTGAAGCAACATATTCAGACCATTGGGCTGTACAACAGCAAGGCAAGACATATCATTGCCACTTGCCAACGCTTACTCGAACACCATCAGGGGCAGGTGCCAGCAGATCGCGCTGCCTTAGAAGCCCTGCCAGGAGTCGGGCGAAAGACTGCAAATGTGGTGCTGAATACGGCATTCGGACAACCGACCATGGCAGTGGATACGCATATCTTCCGGGTCGCGAACCGCACTGGCCTGGCACCGGGGAAAACCGTACTGGCAGTCGAAAAAGGCCTGTTACAGGCGATTCCACCAGACTACCTGCAGGATGCCCATCACTGGCTGATCCTGCATAGCCGCTACACCTGCACCGCTCGCAAACCACACTGCGACAATTGCCTGATTGCAGACTTGTGTGACTATCCAACCACCGAACGAGCAACACATGGATAAAACCACTCATTTTGGCTATCGCACAGTTGCCACACAAGCCAAGGCCGGACTGGTGCGCGAAGTCTTCGACAGTGTGGCAGATCGTTATGATCTGATGAACGACCTGATGTCATGCGGTATCCATCGGCTGTGGAAACGTTTCGCCATCCAACTGGTCGGCGTGCGTCCCGGCCACACAGTGTTGGATCTGGCTTCCGGCACCGGTGACCTGATCACCCGACTGGCCGGACTGGTCGGCCCGACTGGCCAGGTGATCATGTCCGATATCAATGCTGCTATGTTACAACATGGACGTGACCGACTGATCGATAGTGGACAAACGTACCCGGTGCGCTACCTGCAGACTGATGCCGAACAGCTTCCGCTACCTGATGACAGTGTGGATCGTATCACTATCGCCTTCGGGTTGCGTAACGTCACCAACAAAGACCGGGCGCTGGCCGAGATGTATCGCATCCTGAAGCCGGGTGGACGCGCCCTGATCCTGGAGTTTTCCAAACCCACCACCAAACCACTACAAACGATATACGACGCCTACTCATTCCACATTCTGCCTCGCCTGGGCGACTGGGTGACACAGGATGGCGACAGCTACCGTTACCTGGTGGAATCCATCCGCCAGCACCCGGATCAGGCGAACCTGCGTCAACGACTGGAAACCGCCGGATTTGAACAATGTGACGTGCACAATCTGAGCGGTGGCATTGTTGCCATACATCGCGGATATAAATTGTGAGCACACCACAGATACTACGCGACTGGAGCTGTCACGCACTGGAAACAGCGTGTAACCAGCTACTGGCACAAGATCCACACACTGCCGACCAACTGGCGACAGAGCATGGTCGTTGCATCGGCATCGCCATCACCGACCTGGAACTGACCGTCTATGTCGTTCCGGACAATAACGGACAAATCCAGCTATTCACCACCTGGGAAGGTGACCCCGACTGCCTGATTCAGGGCAACAGCTATGATCTGCTACGAACACAGGATCGTACCCAGACAACCCGGCTGTTATTTCGCGGCAAGGTACAGATACAAGGCCAAGTCGGGCTGGGGCAACGCTTCAGCCAGGCCTTGGGTGGATTACAGATCGACTGGGAAGAACACCTGTCGCACTGGATCGGCGATCCGCTCGCTTATCAGGCCGGTGAAACTGCCAGGCACCTGCGCCAACGCCTCGCTGCCCGACGTCAGCACTGGCGCGACAACATCGCAGACTACCTGACAGAAGAAGCCCGCCTGACCCCACATGCGGAAGAACTCAAGCTACAAACCACTGAAATCGGCAACCTGCGCGACGATGTTGCGCGCCTGACCGCCCGTATCCAGCAACTGGAAACAGCCTGATGCGCTCCTTGTTACGCCTGCTACAAACCCTGCGGATTCTGCTGCACTACCAGCTGGATGAACTAATTCCGCCCCGTTATCGCAGTTTGCGCCTGTGCTGCCGCCTGCTTGGCGGCTGGCGCCGCCAGGCGACAGAACCACTCGGGGTACGTATCCGCGAGGCATTGCAAACATTAGGGCCGATCCAAGTCAAATTCGGTCAGGTACTGTCTACCCGACGCGACCTGTTGCCCGACCATATTGCCAACGAATTAGTAAAACTACAAGATCAGGTTCCACCGTTTCCCAACGACCAGGCACAGCAACAGATCGAACAAGCATTAGGCGCCTCAACAGACACCTTATTCACCACCTTCAGCCCGGAACCGCTGGCATCAGCCTCCATCGCACAAGTACATGCCGCAACCTTACCGGATGGTACCCAAGTCATCGTCAAGGTAGTACGCCCGAACATCGTCGGCACGATTAAGCGCGACCTGCAACTGTTACAACTGATCGCCCGCCTGGCACAACGAATCATTCCGGACGCCCGTCGTCTGCGCCTGACCGAACTGATACAGGACTACGACAAAACCATCCATGATGAACTGAACCTGATGCGGGAAGCCGCAAACTGCACCCTGCTGCGGCGTAACTTTACTGACAGCGAGCTGCTATATGTACCGCAGATCTATTGGGACTATACCTGCGAAACCGTGATGGTACAGGAACGCATCTACGGCATCCCGGTAGACCAGGTAGACCAGTTACGTGCACAAGGCATTGACATACCACAACTGTCTGAACGGGGTGTCGAAATCTTTTTTACCCAGGTATTCCGCGACAACTTCTTCCATGCTGATATGCATCCGGGCAACATCTTTGTTGGTGCCGACGGGCGTTACCTGGGCGTTGACTTCGGCATCATGGGTACCCTGGCCCGTACCGATCAGCGTTACCTGGCTGAAAACCTGCTGGCGTTTTTCCATCGCGACTACTACAAAATCGCTGAACTGCACGTCACCTCCGGCTGGGTGCCGGCAGGGACCCGGATCACCGAATTTGAGGCCGCGATCCGTACCGTCAGCGAACCCATCTGGCAACGCCCGATCAGCGAAATCTCATTCGGCCAGTTCCTGTTACGCCTGTTCCAGACTGCCCGCCGCTTCCGGATGGAAGTCCAACCCCAGCTCGTTCTGTTACAAAAAACCCTGCTCAATATCGAAGGTCTGGGGCGACAACTATACCCCGACCTGGACCTGTGGCAGACCGCTAAGCCCTTCCTGGAACGCTGGTTGGCAGACCAGATCGGTCCGGGTGCCTTTGTCCAGCGCCTGCGAGCCAGCCTGCCGATCCTGTCCGAAACCCTGCCTGAACTCCCACAACTGGCCCATCAGGCACTGCAACAAGCCAGCCAATACAGCCAGCAACAACAGGCACAACAGCTTGCCCGACAACACGAACACAGTCTGCTGGCACAACACCAGCGCAGCCAGCGTCGTATCCTGATCGGCAGCAGCTTACTGCTGAGTGGCATTTTACTCAGCCTGACCGAACAACCCCTGTGGCCCTACCAATTACACCTCAGCTGGCTACTGATTGCAGCTGGCAGTGGTGCCCTGCTGTATAGCCTGTTCAGACAGCAATGATGGGATTTGATTATTTAATCATCGGTAACGCCATCTTAGGACTCACCACCGCTTACCGACTGACGCAGGCAGACCCACAGGCAAAAATCGGCATCATCGGCCCGGCCAGCCGTACCGGCAGCGCCACCATGGCAGCAGGCGCCATGCTCGGCTTATTCGGCGAAGTGACCACAGCGCACGAGACCAACCAATACGACCAGGCCAACTTCCAACTGGCCTATCACGCACAAACACTATGGCCCGACTTCATAGCCGACCTGAACACACAACTCAAATCAGAAGACGCGGTACAAATTCATCCGCATGGCACCTTCATCCTGTTAAACACACAAGACACAGACCACGACGACACAGCACCTTATCACGCCATATTACGTGCCCTGCAGGCCCACCAGGAACCGCATACCAACGTCGCGCCGCAAGACATTCCCGGGCTGCACCCGGAGATCGCTACACACACCACAGCCAGCATCTATATTCCGGGAGAAAGATCCATCAATCCACGCGCCGTGATACGTGCGCTGGAAACCGTGTTAACACAACATCCCCGCGTCACACAGCTTAACAATACTGCCGTGCAGTTACGCACCAGCACCACAGATCAGCCAACTATCGCGGGCGTGACCCTGGATAACGGCAACCAGCTGGATGCAGCACAAGTCATCCTCGCCGCCGGCGTCGGTTCACAAGACTTAATAGACACCTTACCGCTACCAGCAGGACGCATCCCACCGATTCTGTCCGGTGACGGCATCTCCTTCCTGTTAGATCAGCGTCCCCTGGGGACACAACAGATACAACACGTCATCCGCACACCGAACCGCACCGGCGCCTGCAGCCTGCATCTGGTCCCGGGTGCGACCCGCACCCATCATCTATACCTGGGCGCAGGCAATAACATGCAGTGGCGCACGCAACCTGGTGCCTCACTCAACCATGCTGCAAACATGATGCACACCGGCCTGCGCGAAATCGGTACCCACTTGGGCAAGGCACAACTCTTAAAACTGAACCAGGGCAGTCGCCCAATCACCATCGATGGATATCCACTATACGGCGCCTGCCCCAGCATACCTGGACTATGGCTACTGACCGGTACTGGCCGCGACGGACTACAACGCTCGCCACTCCTGAGCCTGCATCTGGTAAACAAACTAACCGGTACCACACCACAATCCCCCGCAGAACAGGCAACCCAGGCAATTTTCAACACCTTTGCCCCTGAGCGTTTACCCATCCGGACGTGCCACCAGGCAAACAGCATACTGCAACCACAACAGATCACCTCCCTCCAGGCACAACTGGAGACTGAGCCGACCTTACCCATAACTACCCTATTACCGATACTGCAAGGTCGCTGGCCAGCAGATCGCGTCAAACACTATCTGGACGCCGCCAGACAGGCACATGCAACATAAATGGACCAGATAGATCGCAGATTTTCCGTCGCCCCCATGTTGCGCCGTACTGATCGGTTCTGCCGCTATTTCCTGCGCCAACTGAGCCGCCGAACCTTGTTATATACCGAGATGGTCACAACAGGTGCGCTGCTACACAACGATCCTGCACGCTTTCTGAGATTCGACCCTGAAGAACGCCCACTGGCACTACAACTCGGCGGCAGCAATCCGACCGAACTGGCACGCTGTGCCACCCTGGCCGAAGCCTGGGGCTACGATGAAATCAACCTGAATGTCGGCTGCCCCTCAGACCGGGTGCAAGCAGGTCGCTTCGGCGCCTGTCTGATGGCAGAACCGGCGTTGGTCGCCGACTGTGTCGCAGCCATGCGAGCGGCCACACAACTGCCAGTAACCGTCAAACATCGCATCGGCATCGACCAGCAAGACAGCGAGGCCGAACTGCATCAGTTTGTCCGCACCGTGGCCGCAGCAGGCTGTACCACCTTTATCGTACACGCCCGCAAGGCCTGGCTGCACGGCCTGAGCCCGAAACAAAACCGGGAAATACCCCCACTACGCTATGCAGTTGTACATCGGTTAAAACAAGCCTTCCCACAACTGGAAATCGTGATTAACGGCGGCCTGGATACATTGGATGCGATACAAGGCCAACTCAGCCATGTAGATGGGGTGATGTCCGGACG
>JAHDCB010000079.1 GCA_020630035.1 Gammaproteobacteria bacterium | reverse complement strand
TAAACCAGCTCTCACCCCCTCAAGTGGTACGAAAATACTTGACCACTACAATCACACCCCGCATCAAATCTGCAGCTGCATAGACGATGCTCGTTAATGCTCATCCTGCTCACATAGCGCCCGGTACGCCGCAGCATCCAGTAAATTATCCAGCTCAGCCTGGTCTGTTAATTGCAACTTAAATAACCAACCCGCCACATACGGATCTTCATTGATGGTTTCCGGTGTATCAGCCAGTGCCTCATTGCAGGCAACCACCTGACCGCTGACTGGCGCAAACACATCTGAAGCCGCCTTCACCGACTCCACCACCGCACACTCATCATCCTGCTTCAGCTCATCACCCGTCTCCGGCAGCTCGACAAATACCAGATCGCCCAGCAACAACTGAGCATGATCGGTAATACCGATACTGACTGTTCCATCATCCGCTAACTGCACCCACTCGTGGCTATTGGTAAATTTCAGATTATCAGGGATATTACTCATCAGAAGTCCTTAGTTTCAGAAATCAACGGCACCTTGCAGTACCTATAATGCAACCTTAACCTGGCCATGCCGCACAAACGGCAGACGAACCTGAGTCACCGGAATCCGCTTCTTACGAATCCCAACACACAAAGGCCCAGACACGCCCGGCACAATCCGCGCCAAGGCAATAGAACGTTGCAACGTCGGCGCAAAACCACCGGATGTTACCTCACCCACCGGCTGATCATTCGCAAATAACGGCTGATGCTGACGTAACACACCTTTACCTGCCAACACCAAACCCACAAACTGTGCAGACTCACCTGCGGCCTGTTCCACTTCCAGGGCATCCCGCCCAATAAAACGGCGTAGCGGATCGCGCAGATCAACCGTCCAGGCCAGACCCGAAGATAGGGGTGAAACCTGCTCGTCCATATCCTGGCCATACAGATTCATCCCCGCCTCCAGCCGCAGCGTATCACGCGCGCCCAGCCCACAAGGCTGCACCCCTGCCTCCAGCAACTGCTGCCAGAAAGATGGTAGCATCGTCTGGTCCAACAGAATTTCAAAACCATCTTCCCCGGTATAGCCAGTACGTGCGACAAACCATTCTGCCTCAGCCAATGCAAAAAACGGCTGCAACTGAGCAACAGGTTCTTGTATAGACTCAGGTAATAATGACAACACCAACTCACGAGCCGCCGGGCCTTGTACAGCGATCATCCCCAGATCATGCCGTGGTACAACCTGTACAGCAAAATGCGTCGCTTGCTCCTGCAACCAGGCAATATCCTTTACTGCCGTACCAGCATTCACGACTAGCCGGAAGGTATCTGCAGCCAGAAAATAAACGATCAGATCATCCAGTACACCGCCATCCTCACGCAACAAACAAGAATACAATGCTTTACCTGGCACACATAGCTTCTGTACATCATTCGCCAACACCCGGCGCAAAAAGGCAGTAGCATCCGTACCAGAGATATCCACCGCACGCATATGACACACATCAAACATACCAGCCTGGCGCCGTACTGCATGGTGTTCATCCAGCAACGAACCAAAATGAACTGGCAAATTCCAGCCTGCAAAAGGTACCATACGGGCACCTAATGCCACATGGGCCTCATATAACGGGGTCTGATTTAACATCAACATTCACCCTGTAACAAAAAAATAACAGCAGGACACCTATAGAACCGGAGCCAGACATGACATACCCAGTACCCCATGACTTCGCCACGCAGGCAAAAATCAATGCGGCCCAGTATGCCGAACACTATCAGGCATCTATCACCAACCCGGAAGCCTACTGGGCAGAACAAGCCGCGCAGTATCTCCAATTTGATACTCCCTGGCAACAAGTACTGGACTGGTCTTATCAGGCAGACGACCTGCATATCCGCTGGTTTGATGGTGCCACCCTGAACGTCTCCACCAATTGTCTGGATCGACACCTGGCGACCCGGGCAGAACAGACCGCAATCCTTTGGGAAGGTGACAACCCAAACGAAACACGTCGCCTCAGCTATCGCGAACTACACACCGAAGTCTGTCGCTTCGCAAATGTTCTGAAAACCAGGGGCGTACGCAAAGGCGACCGGGTATCCCTGTATCTGCCTATGATCCCGGAGGCCGCGATCGCGATGCTCGCCTGCACCCGGATCGGTGCCATACATTCGGTCGTATTCGCCGGCTTCTCACCGGATGCACTGAAAAACCGCATCCAGGATGCCGACTGCACTGTCCTGATCACCGCCGACCAGTCCATTCGGGGTGGCAAAAAAATACCCCTGAAGGCCCAGGCCGATCAGGCTCTGGCCGACTGCCCGCAAGTCAGCACCTGCCTCGTGGTACAACGCGGTGGAGAACCAGTAGACTGGGATGATACGCGCGATGTGTGGTATCACGACGCGATGCAGGCCGCTTCTGCCGACTGTCCGGCAGAAGCGATGGCAGCAGAAGACCCGTTATTTATCCTGTATACCTCCGGTTCAACCGGCAAACCAAAAGGCGTCCTGCACACCACTGCAGGCTATTTGTTACAGTCGGCAATGACTCACGACCTGGTATTTGATCACCGCCCAGGTGAAGTGTACTGGTGCACCGCCGACGTCGGCTGGATCACCGGACACAGCTATTGCCTGTACGGCCCACTGGCGAATGGTGCCACAACCCTGTTTTTTGAAGGCATCCCAACCTATCCAGATGCCTCCCGGTTCTGGCAGATCTGCGACAAACACCAGGTCACGACCTTTTACACCGCCCCGACTGCGATTCGTGCGCTGATGAGTCGTGGCGACGACTGGGTACAACAAACCCGACGCACCAGCCTGCGGATACTAGGCACCGTCGGCGAACCGATCAACCCGGAAGCCTGGAAGTGGTATCACGAAGTAGTTGGCGACCAACGCTGCCCGATTGTCGATACCTGGTGGCAAACCGAAACCGGCGCTCACCTGATCACCCCGTTACCCGGTGCCACACCCCTGAAACCAGGTTCAGCCACCCTGCCGTTTTTCGGTGTGCAGCCAGTCCTGCTGGACGATGCTGGCAATGAAATCCACGGCAACCCGGCGCAAGGCAACCTGGCGATGAAACACCCATGGCCTTCTCAGATGCGCGGCGTATACGGTGACCCGGAACGGTTTTACCAGACCTATTTTGCACAATATCCGGGTTATTACTTTACGGGGGATGGAGCCAGGCGGGATGAAGACGGCTACTACTGGATTACCGGGCGGGTAGACGATGTTCTGAATGTATCAGGACATCGGTTGGGCACTGCAGAGATAGAATCAGCCCTGGTGCTACATACGAAGGTTGCAGAGGCTGCTGTGGTGGGTTATCCGCACGAGATCACCGGACAAGGGATCTATGCCTATGTCACACTGATGGCCGGAGAGGCTGGTAACAGTGCACTCCGGGATGAATTGATCCAACAGGTACGCCGCGAGATCGGCCCGATCGCGACGATCAATATCATTCAATGGGCACCGAACCTGCCGAAGACACGATCCGGCAAAATCATGCGCCGCATCCTGCGCAAAATCGCTGCCGGAGAACTGACTGACCTGGGAGATACCTCTACCCTGGCTGAACCTGCGGTGGTCGAACAACTGATCACCGACTATACCCATACCAACGTGAATTAACGCTTGCAAAACAGACCAATATCTGGATAATTCGGGATTCAAATATAAAAAAACACCAACCAAACTGACCAGACACCCATAAAATATAACATAACAAAAGACTGCATGGAAGCACATCAAGGCCAGCAAATCAGGTCGCAACAACGCACCGCCGAACAACAATTGGCCAGTACACTGTACCAACTGGGACGCGGACTTGCAGAAGATGCAGAGCCTGACCAGATACTAAGGCTGCTCAGCCGCTGGAAAAATGCACGGGACGAATTTATTCAGATCCCGGCACTACAGTGGCTCAGACAGCGCCTAGAGCTGGACCCGCTAGACCTGAAACTGATCACTATCGGGTATATCACCCGGCTCGAACCGGAAACACTCAGCCCCTACCTGCGACTGAGCTGGTACGAACAGCCACCGGGACTCAGCCTGGAACGCGCACTCTTCCTCAGTGACATTCAGGATGACGACAAACCTGACATCCTCTGCCACCTCCGGCAACACAGCCCCGCCTACCGCTACCGGCTACTACAGCCACACAGCCCCGCCCCTATCCAACCTCTACTTCTCGCCGAAGACCTTAGCCACACCATTGTGTGTGAATATTTTGGAACCAGTCAGGCAGCATTACGGGGTTGCCTTCCGCCCGAACAGTTGCTACCGGGGTCCGGAACTGAACGCCGCCATTGGTGGCTCTGCTAAGTCGCAACATTGCAAGGGTGAAGCGGCAGACATTGAAGTGCCAGGGGTTAGCAATTACGATCTGGCGAAATGGATTGAAGGTAATTTAGAGTTTGATCAATTGATTCTGGAATGTTACCGCACTGGCGAACCAACGTCCGGCTGGGTACATGTCAGTCTGAAGCCGCCGGGTGAAACCAATCGCAAAAAATCACTGACCTTCAGCGAAGGAAAATTCACACCTGGGTTACACGCCTGACCTGCCCCTGGGTACAGGGTTGCTGTACCCGGTACACCGTGGACAGGCTTCTAGTAGTTGGCATGGAGGATAAGAAATGTTAAGCGCCCTAATCAGCCCTATTACCGGGCTATTAGACAAATTTATCGAAGATAAAGACCAGAAAAACAAATTAGCGCACGATATCGCGACACTGGCAGAAAAACAGGCACATGAACAGGTACTGGCGCAGCTTGAGGTCAATCAGGCCGAGGCAAAGCATCGCAGTATCTTTGTTGCTGGCTGGCGACCAGCTATTGGCTGGATCTGTGGCGCTGCGTTTGCCTGGCACTTTGTGATCTCACAGGTGGTAGTCTTTACCCTCGGGGTGACTGGTCAGTCGATCCCGGAGCTTCCGACATTTGATATGGGGAGCCTGATGACTGTGTTAGGTGGTATGTTGGGCTTGGGCGGCCTGCGAACTTACGAAAAATGGAAGGGCGTCACTAATAAGTGACCGGGGATCTGTGCGAGCTGGAGGCTGTGTAATCATAAGGCTGTCCCGTGAATTTTTTGGTTGTCATGCTTGGAAACCCAGCCGTTGCCCGTTCGGCGCACCGATGAAGTGACCTCGATCATACTTCAGCTCACCATTCACATAGGTCTGCGCCACCTGATGCTGAAGTATGGCACCTTCCAGCGGTGACCAGCCACACTTATAAAGTACCTGGTCTCGTTGCACAGGGGGCGATGGGGTCGGGTCGACCAGTATCAGATCGGCCAGATAGCCCTCGCGAATAAAACCACGCTCCTGTATACCAAACAATAAGGCCGGCGCATGCGCCATTTTGTGTACCACCTGAGCCAGAGTCAGGCTGCCTGATTGCACCAGTTCTAACGCCATCGGCACAGCATGTTGTACCAGCGGTAAGCCAGCTGGCGTCTGGAAATAATCGGTACGTTGTTTTTCTTCCCAGGTATGTGGTGCATGGTCAGTTGCGATCACATCGAGCCGGTCTTCCGCTAACGCCTGTCGCAATGCTGCCCGGTCACTTGATTGTTTGATCGCCGGATTACATTTGATCAGGCTACCGCGCTCAGCATAATCTTCGGCACTGAAATACAGATGGTGCACACACGCCTCGCTGGTAATCCGCTTGCCTTCTACCGGGCCAGGCTGAAATAGGGACAGTTCTTTTTTTGTGGTAAGGTGCAGCACATGCAGCCGGGTATCATGCCGTTTTGCCAGTGCGACCGCCATGGATGATGAACGCCAGCAGGCTTCTTCGCTACGAATATCCGGATGATATTGCACTGGAATCTCCGCGCCATACCGGTCACGATAGCGCGCCTCATTTGCCTGAACGGTCGGCGTATCCTCACAATGAGTTGCGATCAGGGTCGGTGCGTCACGAAAGATCTGTTCCAGCGTGTCTGGTGCATCCACCAGCATATTTCCGGTTGATGCCCCCATAAAGACCTTAATGCCACAAGTCTGGCCGGGACGTAACTGCCGGATGTCATTGATATTGTCGTTCGTCGCCCCCAGATAGAACGCATAGTTCCCCCAGGCACAGCCCGCTGCCAGCGCAAACTTTGCTTCCAGTGCAGCACAATTGGTGGTCTGTGGCTGGGTATTCGGCATTTCAAAAAAACTGGTAATGCCTCCAGCCAGGGCAGCACGAGACTCGGTCGCAATATCTGCCTTATGGGTAAAACCCGGCTCGCGAAAATGCACCTGGTCATCAATCATGCCTGGCAGCAGATACAGGCCGCCCGCATCGCACACCTGCATCGTATGATCTGCCGTGATAGAGGTTCCAATCTGTGCAATCCGGCCCTGCCGGATCAGCACATCCACTTCCTGTATCTGCCCTTCATTCACCATCCGGGCATGTTTTATCAAGGTATTGTCAGTCATAGTCCTGATCCTTCCAGGTGCGCAGCACGGTAAACACGGCTGCAGGTGTTGTTAAACGTCTGTTTGCCCAGGCCTCGGCTGCTGCCACCACACCGGGCTCTCTGGTACGCATGAATGGGTTGGTCGCCAGTTCTTCTGCCAGGGTGCCGGGTACCGTCGCCTCACCCCGCTCACGTTGCGCCGCCACTCGCTTGATCCGCGCCTGTAGCTGCGAATTTTCCGGTTCAACCCATGCGGCAAACCCCAGATTCGCTTGGGTATATTCGTGTGCGCAATAAATCAGTGTATCTGGCGGCAATTGTGCCAGTTGTTGCAATGAGGCACTTAATTGCGCAAAGGTGCCGCTGAACACCCGACCACATCCGCCGGCAAATAAGGTATCGCCGCAGAATACCAAGCCCGGCATCGTGTACGCCAGGTGTCCTTCGGTATGTCCGGGCACTTCCAGCACCTGTAAGGTACATGCCAGACCAGACAGTGCCACCTGATCACCTGCCTGCAGGCGCTGATCCAGGTATCGACTCACCCAATGGCCCATACACCACAGCCTGCGGCCAGGCTGTCTTCAGTGCCCGGATGCCGCCGGTATGATCACCATGCTTATGCGTGATCAGAATCGCTTCCAGTTGTAGACCGGCCTGGTGCAAGTAATCTTGTACCGGTGCCGCATCACCCGGGTCGACCACCGCCGCCCAGGGCCGGCCTGACGCGCTGATCAACCAGAAATAATTATCGGTAAATCCAGGTATTGCGCTAATGTCTGGTGTTGTCATCTGCATGCCTCGCATATAACAGCCCCGGCGCTATCAGAGGATCAGTGACCACCCGCACTTGATCATGCACTACCTGGCGGTAAAAACAACTCCGCCGTCCAGTATGACAGGCCGGACCGGTCTGCTCCACCTGTAGTAGCACAGCATCCTGATCACAATCCAGGTACAATGCGCACAACGATTGCGTCTGCCCGGAGCTTTCTCCCTTCCGCCATAATCGCTGGCGCGAGCGTGACCAATAGCAAACCCGCCCGGTTTTCAGCGTTTCGGCCAAGGCCTCAGCATTCATCCAGGCCAACATCAATACCTCGCCCGTATCTTGCTGTTGTGCAATCACCGGTAACAGTCCATCGTCGTTCCAGGGTAACTGCGCCGGGTCAAAAGATACCGCTTCACCTGACATATCCAGCCTCACTCCTGAGAAAGAATTGATGCATATCTTCAGAATCTCGTTTCATCATGACGATAAAATCTATCA